>CAYUGQ010000158.1:0-5297 GCA_964444305.1 uncultured Candidatus Sumerlaeota bacterium | reverse complement strand
TTCGCCATGACACCTGGCACCAACATCCTTATGGCCTCGGTACCGCGCAACCGTTCCGGCATGGGTTCGGCCATGAATGACACGACGCGTGAACTTGGTGGGGCACTTGGCGTGGCGATTCTTGGCGCCATCCTCAGTGCTGTTTACGAGAGCAAGATGGCCGAAACTGCCAGCAAGTTCCCAGAGCAGATTCAAGCTGGCCTCGAAAGCTCACTGGCCGTTGCGCTCAGTGTCGCCCAAAACCTTGGTGCTGCAGCCGGTTCGGTTGTTGACGCAGCCAAGGATGCCTTCATGGGCGGTATTTCACAGGCAGCGATCATTGCGGCGGTCATCATCTTTACGGCAGCAGTCATAGCCTTTTTTGGCCTGCCAAAGCACCAGTCAAAGAGTGACGATATTATCTAAAGCCAACTGGCTGAAGTGGTGAGGTGCAAAAGACAATTTTCGCCCAGGCACAGCCAATGTTTTGGTCGAAGTATCGACTGTCCCAGGTGGCAATTAAGTAATCTTTGTCTGGGTTCAGTTCACCGTTCTCGGTCTCGCTGATCAAGGCTCGGTTGTTGTGGGCGTCTCGTGCAGCATAGGTTACAGCCGAACTAAACATGGCATGCTGACTTGAAGCAATTTGCTTGATGTCGACCGACTCAAGCGGAATGGGTGACAGTAGCCGAACCTCATACAGTTTTGTTCGCTGGTCTTGGCTAGGTGATTCACTGGAGTCTAGTAGGTCATTGACACTAACGTGCTCATATAGTTCCCAGGGTGCTGGCTCCTCCTGGCGGGGCACTTCAGCTTTTTTGGTGATTCGCTGCTTTAGACTGTCTGGCATGTTTACCTCGATGATATTGACGTATGACAGAGCGCAGCGGTAGTTGTAGCTCACCGCAAACCAGCCGCTGTCATTGTGGTCGGTGTAGCAGCCGTCGTAGCTAGCCGAGTAGACCGGCTGACCGACTAGCGTGGTTTTGTCGATCAGCAGATCGATGATTTCCCGTTGCTCTTTGTCGGCAAGCTGCTTGGCTTCTGGCTGGATGGCGGCAACGTCACTAGTTAGTTGCTTCTGCAATTGATCGGCATTTATATTAATTACCACGTACCTAACAAACAGGAAGAGCATGGTGGCCAGGGTGATACCGCCGATGATACCGAGTATCCACAAGATCACCCTGAGTAGTTTCTGCCGCCAGGTTTTTGGTCGGGGTTTGCTTTTCGAATCAGAAGTTCGCTTGTTCATGATGCCTCCTTTGCTATAGTCAAAGTATAGCAGATTGAGTTGGTGTACTAATCGGTCATTTATGGTATAATATGGTCTTATGTCTATAGAAGCATTTGATATGAGTACACCACTGGCCCCAAAGGACGCACGAACAAATGACGTCCTAGCTATTCATAGGCTGTGGCGACAAATTTGTGATGATAATACTGAGTATATAGACAACGACCCTTGCTTGCTTCAAGGCGCAATGTCGGGCCTGGACTACCTGGTTCTTAGGGAGCGAAGGCTACCGCGAATACTAGGCGCCGTTAGTGTCATGGACTGTGGTCAGGTGTTGGCAAAAATAGATTCGCTTGCTGTGGACCCGGAGTATCATCGCCTTGGCTATGGCCATGCGCTTGCCGAGAGTGCCATTCAGTTGTGTTCTGATAACGAAAAAGAAACAATAATTGTCACAGCCATGCCATCTTCAGAGAAGTTATTTACAGATTTTGGCTTTGAGGCTTATGAGGTCCACGACACCGGCAATGTCACGATGTTTCTTGATATAGCTAAGAACTAGCTAACTAGGCTTTTTCTTATGCCATCTATCAAGTAGAACGAACCGGTCACGACCACTAGCTGGTCGAGGTCTGCGGCCAGCTGTTTGGCAGTTTCTAGCGCTACATATGGGTCTGGCTCGACCTGGATGTCCTCGCTCGACCAACCGCAGGTCTTGGCAATTACAGCCAGCTCACTTGGGTCCATGGCCGGACGCATGGCGCTAGTTGCGCTGGTGAACGTTGTTGCCACAAGTCGGTGGCCAGGCCCGTAAAGTAGCTGGAACATGTCTTTGGCGGCTTCTTGTTTGTTGCCGCCTAGCGCCACTAGGTAAACGACACTCTGGTCGGCGAATTGCTTGGCTACTGCTTTAGTCAGGGCTTCTATTTTCTGCGGGTTGTGTGCAGCGTCGAGGACAATGGTCGCTCTGCCAGAACCAAACTGTTCAAACCTACCGGGTATCTGTAGGCTCAGTGACTGGCGGAGAGTACCTTCGTCAGGGTCAGGCTGTTTGTCGGTCTTCAGGCGAGCTTTGACCGCCTGGAGGGCCAGTGTCCAGTTGCGCTGCTGGAAGTCCGGCAGGTTAGAGCTGGCAGGGTCGACGGTCTCAACGGTCGCAAGGTGGGCGCCTGCTTGTTCGGCCTTCCGCTGTATTGGTGTCATGATTTCTGGTGCCTGTTGGTGGGTGATGACCGTAGCGCCAGGCTGGATGATGCCGGCTTTTTCGGCGGCAATTTTGGCCAGCGTATCGCCAAGAATTTCTGTGTGGTCTAAGCCAATGTCGGTGATGACACAGACTTTGTCTTGACGGGTCATCACGTTGGTTGGGTCGAGCCGGCCGCCCAGGCCAACCTCGATGACGATGTAGTCGAGTTCGTGCTTGGCAAATAGCCAGAACGAAAAGCTATTTAGCAGCTCTATGTACGACAGTTCAAAACCATGGCTCTGGGTCAGACGTATGAATTCACTTAGGTATCGGCAGTACTGCTCATCGGCTAGTGGGGCGCCGTTTACTTGGGCGCGCTCCGACACTTTGTTGACGTGTGGCGAGACTGTTAGGCCGACGCTATGTCCTGCTCGGCGCAGCATGTCCGCCGCGTAGTGAGCAGTCGAGCCCTTGCCGGACGTGCCAGCTACGTGTATGGCCGGTACTTTGTCCTGTGGGCTACCCAGTGTCCTAAGAACTTCTTTGACATAAGCCAGCCGCTCCACGTAGTCATATTGCTTAATTGGGAGTTTGGCTAGGTAGTCTTCGACCTCGGAAAGGGTAGTGAGCATAGGCTTAGTATACTTCTGCTATAAAAAACTAGCCAGTGTTTGAGGGCTCATGAAAACCTCGAGGAAAGCAGAGTAGATACGCCCAGGCTAATAGGTTTTAGCCGTGAGGTTTTAGGGCGATATGTTAGAGATAATGCGTCTGAACTTAATTTCGGTCTCATCGGCGTTTCGGCTGGTCGCCAGTGGCACATGTCGGCTGTAAATGAAAAGGTTAGTATTATGGCGCAGATGTTTGAAGAAGACGAAAAACGATAGCGTCTGACTTTCAAAAAGCTGTCTAACGGCAGCCTAGCCATGGCCAAAAAGTTCGCTAGTCTAGGCACCGATTAACTGCTTCTTCGATGATGCGGTAGTGCTCCTCAGTCAAAGGCTCGCCATTAACGGTAGCGGGGTAGTGGATAGTCACCGTTCCAGCCACATCAACCTGGGCTTCGATGTGCCGCAAAAAGACTTCGAGTGATGGCATTGGCCAGTTGTCGGGATCAATCGAGTGCAGAGGTAGCAGTATCTTAGCCATCTCCGCGCGCCAACGCATGCCGTCGATCAAGCCCATGCCATGACTGTCGCAGGAGTCGTTCAGTCGAACCTGGTTGAAGTGTCGACCTAGCCAAGGATTGGTTATTTGGGCCTGTAGCAGGCTGTCGGGCTTGACGCTGTAGGCACTTCGGCTTATCGTGCCGAGTATACTATCTAATGCCGCAACGCCACGTTCTTCACCGTGCCACGTTAGCCCCGGCCCATCGGGCAGCTGAGCGATAAAGTCGATTTTTAAGCCGTCGGCATTGAGGCTGTCGGGCGAGAGTATGCGCCTGACTTGACCTGCTAGCGCATCGAGGTACTTCGGGTTAGTCGGATCGCTAGCGATTGGTCGGCCACGTGAATCAACGATGCACAGTTCTGCCGGCAGTCCTTCTGGGTCAAATAACTTCATCCAGAGCAGAACCTTTCGCCCCATTTTGTGCTGTAAGTCTATGAACCGGCGAATATCAGACCATTTTTCAGGATCTGGCTGGTTGAGGCCGTATTCCTTTTGCCACTTGTCATCGATGATTAGCTTGCCGACCTCGATGTTGTTTTCAAGGAGCTTCTTTAGGCTCGTAGCAGCAAATTCTTCTGTCGAAAAATCAGCGCCTTTGACACCAGGCTCGAGGTTCGCGCGCTCCAACTGTCCGCCCCAGGTGCAAAGTGTCGGCTCGCGGTGCCAATCGGCAGTGCTTGGCGGCGAATTGTCTGGCAGGTGGCCGAGTTCTTCGGCGTGCCGCTTGTAGTCGCCGAGGCCGGCTAGGGGCTCTTCAGCAAAGTGCATTAACAGCGAGGGTGAACGAAAGGCGCCAGGCTCAAGCTTGGTTTTGTCGTAGGACATATTTAACAAAAAACCGTCTTCAGCTGCCTGGTAGGCAAATTTGACCATATTTTGTTCTTTGACGGGCGCCGAGATACCGGTCATTAGCCATTTGCCGGGACTGCTTAAGTCTGCGGCTTCCGGCTCTTTTAGTTTGAAGCCGAGGCAGAACGGCGTTATCAGGTACTCGCGTCGTCGACCCGGCTGCCACATACCACTGGTGGTGATGTGGGTTGATTCGTACGCCGATATCCATCTACGCTCACTATCCTCCGGCTGAGGGTTGAGGACCGCTTCAAAGTGACGTTGGCTCATGTACGTGCCAAATTGGTTAGGCCCAACGCGCGTGCCTCCGAAAAACTCGATGTTTTCTATCCTCTCGCCTGGTTCGATATCTGCCTCCAGGTAAGTTTCGATGAACTCTGGCCGACATAGCCACACCTGACGCTTGACACCCAGGTTGCCATGGCTCTCGATGGTGAAGCGCAGTGCTCCGTCCTCATACGTTTCGTAGGTTGGCTCGGCAAAGTCAAAAGTCACGTCAGGTTTGCCGACTAGGTTTAGGTTGCTGCCTTTATTTAACTGGCTCCACAGCTGTCTGCCGCTGTCATAAATGTCGATGTAGTTAGAGTCATGGTGCACTAGCACATTGTAGTGAGGGGTGTTGATCTCGTGGCCCGCCTCGACCTGCCGTATTTCGACAGCGTCTTCAGGGTGACTTCTCAGCGTCTCCACAGCCTTCATAGCCACATAATACACCTATATACTAAATTTTAGAAATTTCAACCGAGTAAGGATCGGACAACAAGACTTCAGTTTGTGATATATAATAGGCCCATGACTCGGATGTCGGATCGGCCAAAAGACCTGCGACCTAGAGAGAAGCTCCAGGCGCGAGGTGCTGAGGCGCTGTCGGACTAT
>CAYUGQ010000157.1:1513-5317 GCA_964444305.1 uncultured Candidatus Sumerlaeota bacterium | reverse complement strand
CCGGCTAGCGCCGGCATGTTGTGCTGTCCGAGGATCACATCGGGCCGGCCGAAGCGTTCATACAAGCCATCTTCCAGCATGGCGCGAGCTCCGCCGAAAATTTCCTCGGCGGGCTGACAAATCAGCATCAAGGTACCGGACCACTGCGCCTTGAGCCCCGCCATTACCGCCGCGGCTCCCACCACGCAACTGCTGTGCAGATCGTGGCCGCAAGCGTGCATCAATGGCACCCGACCATTGCCCGACTCCGCCGTTTCCCGGCTGGCGAAGTCGAGTCCCGTTTCCTCCTTGATCGGCAACGCATCCATATCCCCACGCAGCATCACCGTGGGACCCTCGCCGTTGTGTAGCAGTGCGACTACCCCGGTCTTGCCCACGCCCCGGGTCACCTCATAACCCAGCCCCTCCAGCGCTTCGGCCAGACGACGGCTGGTCTCGTGCTCCTGGAAAGGCAGCTCGGGATACTGATGCAGCTGACGATAAAGCGCCTCGACCTGCTCAAAAGAGACCTCCACTTGCGCATCAATAGCGCCTTTGAGGTCATCTGCTGAGATTTGCACTGGCATAACCGTCTCCTCGGGAGAAATGCTTGCGTTGTTTGAGCCAAACAACCTACCGCCGGGTTTGAGAAAAGAGCTTGTGAGTCCGCCACCCGCCCCACTGATAATAGGCAAAAGAAAACAAGCAGCTCAGCACAAAGCTAAGACCAATACCCAGGCCCACCCCACTATCGCCGTACAAGGCAATCATCCAATACGTCAGCGGCACGCGTAACAGCCACAGCGAGATAATATTGAGCATCAAAACCTGAAACATCGCCCCGGCGCCACGCACCACACCATTGAAGATAAAGTTCAGGCCGATAAAAGGATAGAAGAAAGCCAGCGTACGCAGATACGTCTTGCCAAAAGCCACACTGCCTTCATCCTGCAGAAACAGCCGCACCAGCGGCTCCGCCCAGATGAACAGGATGCAGGCCAACATCAACATGACACTGGTGGCGTAAAGCACACCCACTCTGGATATCTGTGCCACGCGCTGCCATTTTTGCGCACCGATGTTCTGTGCCGCCATGGCGTTAACCGCGACCCCCAGCGCCACCGTCGGCAATAGCACGATGCTGTCGAGCCGCTGAGCCGCACCAAAGCCAGCTACGGCATCGGCACCCAGGCTATTCACCAGTGACAAAATGGCGGTCATACCCGCATAAATGACGACCATCTGCACCCCCGAAGGAATGCCCAGTCGCATGATGGTAAGCACTTCCTGACGTTTGGGCACCTGGAGCCGGAACCTATGCTCAGAAAATTTTCGCCCCAGGTAAACCAGGCTGACGAAAAATGCGCCGGCTTGAGCCAGCACAATGGCATAGGCCGCCCCTGCCACACCCAGGCCCATCAGCGCAATGAACAGCGGCGATAAGAGTGTGGTCAGAACCGTTGCCAATAACACAAAGTAGAGCGGCGTTTTGCTATCACCGAAAGCGCGCAGTACATTACCGATGAAGTTGTACCCCACCAGTAAAAACGCACCAACAAAGTTGATCTGCAGATAAACCTTTGCCGCATCATAAACCGCTGCGGGAGTACCGAGCAGGCTTAACAAGGCATCGGTGAAGACAAACCCCGTAACACCGATCATGATGGAAAGCAGCGTCAGGATGATGACGAAAGCACTCAGATAGGCATGAATCGCCGCCCGGCTGCCCTCTCCACGCAGCTGGGCAAATATGGTCAAGGTCGCGTTATTCACGCCGATGGCAAACGCCAGCACCACCATGATGACGGTTGTGCCAATCGCTACTGCCCCAAACGCCACGCTGCCCAGCAAGTTGCCGACCCATAAGCCATTGATCAGCAGCATTGACGCCTGCAACAAGTTGGCTAACAGAATCGGCAAGGCGAACCAGCCAAGCTTGCGTGCAATGGAACCTTCAGTAAAGTTATTCAAGCCTGGCCATGCAGCTGCTTATGCAAGGTCAGCACTTTCTCCGCAAGCTCTGGAACAGGCCCATCGACGGGTATACCTGGCACAACTTCCTGAATCGGCAGTGGTTTTACCGGTGGCGGTGCGATGCCCATCTCGCCCAGCCAGTCCATCAACTGCGCAGCAGAACTCACATAGACAATACGCCCTAAACCCACCCAGCCATGGGCAGCAGCACACATTGGGCAATGCTCGCCGGAAGTGTAAACCGTCGCCACAGCACGCGCCTCGGGTGCCAGGTGCTCAGCGGCCCAGCGCGCCAGCGCAAATTCCGGGTGCTGAGTTGCATCGCCTCCGGCGATACGGTTGCGATCTTCCGCCAGCACGCTGCCGTCTGCAGCCACCAGCACGGAGCCAAAAGGCTCGTCGCCCGCCTCAAGTGCCTCGCGGGCCAACTCAACACAGCGCCGTAAATGTGGCATATCGCTATCTTGAATCATGCTGACCTCCATATGTCAGTGAGTTCTCCTCGTACCCAACTACTTCTTTTTCATCCACGGAAAAATTTTGGACATCGTATCTGCCAACACCTGGTCAAGCGGCTTGTGCTCCAGGCTCAATGCCGCCCGAGCAGCCGTATAGGTGCCTTTGAACTCTCTGGCGATCTCCTCGTCTGTCATGCTGTCTGGCAACTGCTCCTTCTCGCGAATTGCGTCGATCACATCCTTGCGCATGAGTCGTCTCCCGTATGGCTCTAATCCGGGCATAACGCCCTATAGACAGCATAGCGTGCTGCCACTAGACAGCATGCTTCAAACCGTGATGAACAGAGCCAATGTCCTCTCGATTTCGACAAAAGGCGTGGTTTGCGCCAGACAGTAGGAAGTGTACCGGACAGCGGACCGACAGGAAACGAGACTGAGATAAAATTCAATAAAAACAGTATACTATGTTTATTGACCCACAGCACATCACGGTTTTGATGCAGCAGGTCCAACGTGATTGGAGGTGTTGCTATGCTAGGTTACGCCACGCGTAAACTCGACGTACTTATCGGTTCTCGTCAATGGAAGATCCGCTCGCTAAGTGATCTCCAGCAATACACCGACCCCGATGGAGAAGCCAAACGCGCCGGTATCTGCTCCGCCAGCTGGAGCTTATTTGGCCAGTTATGGCCCGCTAGCAAGGCACTCGCTAGAGCCGTCAAACGTATTGATATCGAAGGACGGCGAATCATTGAACTGGGTTGCGGCCTTGGGCTCCCCAGTCTGGTGCTGCAATCTCGCGGAGCCAATATCACCGCCAGCGACCACCACCCCTTGAGCGAATCCTTCCTGGTTTACAACGCGACGCTGAACAAGCTCGCTCCACCCGCTTATCTTGATCTTGCCTGGGATGACCCCAGTACCGAAACGGGAAAGTTCGACATTATCATTGGCAGCGATATTCTGTATGAGCCCAATCACGCAGAAATGCTGGCAGCACTGGTTAACCGTCTTGCCAACGCCAAAGCCAAGGTGTTGATCACCTGTCCCGGGCGAGGGTATCGCAATCGCTTCAGCCGGTTGCTTCAGGCGGAGGGTTTTGAACTGACAATGACGACGCTGCCGTTCGCCCAAGACGAACTCCCTCCTTATCGTGGAAGACTGCTCAGCTACCGCCGCGCTACCTAGCCATTTGCCGGCCGCAAGACCATGGACCAGCAGCCGACTTATTTAGCCTTTGTCAATTTATACTTTTGTCTAAATTCTTTAGAAAAACAGATCCAAGCTAATTGGGACAAACTATCTTTACGGTGTGCTCAGCACTGTTGCTCTTTTTCAGCTGCATTCAGCGCTGAGAAACACACGAGGTGTTTGCAGCTCACATCTCGCAAGG
>CAYUGQ010000157.1:0-1503 GCA_964444305.1 uncultured Candidatus Sumerlaeota bacterium | reverse complement strand
GGTAACACACGAGATGGTTCGCAACTCACATCTCGCAAGGAAGAAGGATGCAAATCAGCATGCATCATCGCTGCATAAGCGAAGTTGAAATCAACAGGGAGTACTGAAAATGACGTCTCGAGAGTTTCTCACACGGATTGGAGTGATTGCCGTCGCCTTGGGTCTGACGGCTGCCCCCCTGGCATTTGCCGACAACCAGGCTAAAGAGGAGGCAAACGGCCAATCGGAGCAAGCTACCACACACAACGACACCGCTACTGACGCTAGTGAAACTACTGGAACTAGTGATGCTACTGGCACTAGTGATGCTACTGGCACTAGTGAAACAGAATCCAATGATCAGACGGACGCAGGAGGTGTCGGTATAGAAGGCCAAGAAGGCACTCAGGCAGGCGAGGAGCCGCTCCCCGAAGAGGAGTCTGACACTCAGACGCAATAGTCACGCCACCCTTCAGCCACAAGCACTATCATTGATGGGCACCTACGGGTGCCCATATTTATCGCTATCAGGATGCCGCGCCAGGCGGCCAGGCGATAATCCCCGCCCCGCATCCGGTGTGGCCAAGCAAGTGAGTGAGTTGTTCTACAGCCCCAGCAACTTCCTAGCATGATCTGTCAAGTGAACTACACTCTGCTCACGCCTGCCTGATCAGCAAAAGGAGTTTGCCGTGACAGCCACTGTCGACCGCGCTTACCGGGGTGGACTCCACCCGTTCCATGCAGTTCTACTCGCCGGCACTACTCCTCTCTTTCTTGGTGCCGCAATCAGCGATTACGCCTACTCAGTCAGCTACCAAATACAGTGGAGCAACTTTGCCTCCTGGCTTATTGCCGGCGGCCTGGTTCTTGCCGGTCTGGCACTGGTATGCGCGATTATTAGTGTATTTCTGCATACTGACCGCCGCAGACGAATGCCCCTTATCAATTTGGGGCTAATGTTGGTGACCTGGATCATTGGCTTTATCAATGCGCTGATTCATGCCCGGGATGCCTGGGCGATGATGCCCACCGGCCTTATTCTCTCGATCATCGTCACTCTCCTGGCATGCGCAGCCACCTGGATCGGTTTTTCCTACCACCGCCACAGTATCGGAGAGACGCCATGAAGTCGCTCAACGTCTACGCGGCTCCGCTCTTCATGCTGCTAGCCGCAGGGGGAGCCAGCGCTCAAGAGACCCAGCTGTATGGGCCCAACCCGACACTGCCGGAACCACAGCGGGGGCTGTTGCCCGACATGACGGTTCCCGAACCGGAAGAGTGGGGTGATCAACTCCCCACAGTCCCCGACGGTTATACGATCACTGCCATAGCCACCGGCCTCAAGATACCGCGCCAAACCCTGGTGCTGCCCAACGGCGACATCCTGGTAGCCGAAGGCAGAGGGGGTAATGCTCCCGCATTAAAACCAAAAGACATCATTGCCGGCATTATCAAGTCCCAGGGGACCACTTCGGTAGAAAGTGGCAACAGGCTGACCCTACTGCGCGATCTCAACGGTGACGG
>CAYUGQ010000156.1:0-5484 GCA_964444305.1 uncultured Candidatus Sumerlaeota bacterium | reverse complement strand
TCTCGAATATCGCCTGTTGGGTACGGAGCAGCTGACATTGCCGGCCGGTAATTTCGCGGCCATCAAGGTCGAAGCCCGTGAACCAGATAAACCAGAGCGCCGGCTGCTGTTCTATTTCCATTCTGAGACTCCGGGGCTATTACTGGCAGTGGATTACCACCGCGACGGTGAGCGCCAAAGCCGTCTGACACTGACCTCTCTGGATACTTAGTCCGCCTGCAATGTCTGGCTATCAACCGAATCTGTAGCCACCGGCTTGCCGATACTGGGTTCACCGAAGCAAAGGCTGTTAGAGTAAGCGGCTTTTGCCACCTTGAGCGCCCAGGAAAAGGAAAAACATCATGCTGTCGGGGCTGTTGATCGTGCTGTTACCGCTAGCACTCGGTTATCTGGTGCCGGTACGGCACCCCAGGGTATTGCATGCGATCAACCGTGGAGTCAGCGGCTCGGTCTACGCCATTCTGCTACTGATGGGAATCAGCCTGGCTGGGCTAGAAAATCTCGGCAACGAACTCGCGCGCATGGGCAGCCAAGCCCTGCAGCTATTCACGGTGATCACCTTCTGCAATCTTGCTGCGCTGTGGTGGCTAGCGCGCCGGCTAAATCTGCAAATGACACCGTCACCTGTGGTAGCAAACGCCCCTACCACTAAATTTGCTGCGCTGCTCAGCTCACTGTCGCTGGTGGGTGTCGTAGCTGGCGGCGTACTGCTCGGTCTGGGGTTCGCCTGGCTGGGAGGTGATGCCGTTTTCTCCTTTGCTGAACAGCTGGCTACCGGGGTGCTCTACGCGCTACTGGCGCTGATCGGCTGCCAACTGCGCAACTCCGGCATGCCGTTGAAACAGATTCTGCTCAACCGCCATGGCCTGGCGATTGCGCTCACCTTGGTGGCGAGCTCCCTGCTGGCTGGCCTGATCGCCGCTCCATTGCTTGAGCTGCGCTGGCATGAAGGCCTGGCACTGGCCTCCGGCTTTGGCTGGTATTCGCTATCGGCCATCCTGATCGGTGACCAGCTGGGGCCAACCTTCGGCGGTGTGGCGTTTTTCAATGATCTTGCCCGTGAGCTGCTCGCCTTCATCCTGATTCCACTGACGATAATGCGCATGCCACCGCTCGCCATCGGCTATGGCGGCGCCACCTCAATGGATTTTGCCCTGCCGGTCATCCAACAGCACGGCGGTGTGGCCTGCGTCCCCATCGCCGTGGTCAGTGGCTTTATCCTGTCTTTGCTGTCACCGCCATTGATTCTGCTTTTTCTTTCCTTCTGACAGTTTGCATATTGTTTGCATCATTCATGCCCATTGGCTGCATGGCGATACGTGATGCTGTTGTAGCCCACTAGCCGTCGCGAGCCTACCCATGTCCGCTCATCCGCATCTTCCTTACGCGTATCGCTCACGCGCCAGCCGCCAGCGTGGTCGTGTTCGGCTCGGCCCGCTGCTGGCCATTCTGACATTGACGGCGAGTGCAGTTGGCGCCTGGTGGCTAATCTCGCAGCCGCCCCGTATCGAGCGCAGGCCACCAGCGGAAGTCCCGGCCCCGCTAGTCGATACAGTACTGGCACAACGTCAGGCCGCGGCGCCTGAACTCAACGCCTTTGGCCGAGTCATTGCCGAGCGCGAGGCTCGCCTGGCCAGTCGTGTAGCCGGAGAACTAATTGAATTTACCCCGCAGGCCCTGCCGGGCACGGTGGTGGAGGCCGGCACTCCGTTGGCACGTCTCGATGAGAGTGACCTACAGCTTGATCTACGTGAAGCCGAGGCTGCGCTGGTCCAGGCCGAAGCAGCGCTCGCCATGGAGCGCGGCGAACAGCAGCGGGCCGAAGCAGAGTATCTCAGTTTCGGCCGTGATCTCCCTGCCGACCGTCGTGCCCTGGTGCTGCGCCAGCCTCAGCTGCGTCAGGCCGAAGCGGAAGTGGCACGTGCCCGGGCGGCCCGCGACCGCGCGCAACTGGAGCTGGAGCGCGCCACGCTTGTCGCTCCCTGGCGCGGCATGGTGCAAGAGCGGCTATTGGGAGCTGGCAGCATGGTGGCTAATGGCAGCGAAGTCATCCACCTTATCGATGTATCACGTTTCTGGGTGCGCGTGTCTCTAGCTGGTGAAGCGTTGGAATGGCTTGATGCCGCGACACAAGACACCTCCGGTAGCCTGGTACGTATCACCACCCGGGCCTGGGCTGGCGACCAAACACGCCAGGGCGAGGTGATCGCCATGCTCCCGGCCTTGGAGGACCAAGGCTTACAGGCACAACTGTTGGTGGCAATTGATGACCCACTGGGGCTGGAAAGCGAGGCTCCACCGCTACGCTTGGGCGATGTCGCTCGCCTGGCCTTCGACACCCGCCCACGTGAAGACATGTTTGTCCTGCCGACTGCCGCTCTGCGCCCGGGAGATACGCTATGGGTACTGGATAGTGATTCACGCCTGCGGCTACGCACAGTGGAGGTCGTACATCGCGGCACAACCCGCGTGCTGGTCGGTGCCGGCCTGGAGGAAGACGAGCAAGTGGTGACCTCCCAGCTCGGTCAGCCTCGTGAAGGCATGTTGTTGCGTTCACGTATTGCCGATTATGAACGCCCCGCCGGCGAGTACGAGGAGCCCCGCTCATGATGCGCCGTGGTCCCATCGCCTGGATGGTGCACCATGGCGTCGCCCCCAACCTGTTGATGGTATTGCTACTCGTCGGCGGGTTACTGGCATCGCTGACGATCAAGAAGGAAGTCTTCCCCGAATTCGAGCTGGAAATTGTCAACGTCGCAGTCACCTATACCGGCGCCACCCCGGAAGAGGTCGAACGCAGCTTGCTGCTACCCATGGAGGCAGCACTGGCCAATGTGGATGGCATCGACGAAATGAGCGCCATCGCCAACGAGGGGGTCGGGCGCGTTTCCCTGTCGTTGGTAGATGGTGTCGATGTCATGCGTGTCTACCAAGACATTCAGCAAGCCATCAATGCGATTACCATCCTGCCCGCCGCCGCCGACCCGCCGCGTTTCAGCCTTGCCGGGCGAGCACGCAGCGTCATGAGCCTACAGGTACACGGCTGGATTGATGAACGATTGCTACACGAGATCGGCGAAGAGCTACGCGCCGAACTGCAGGCCTCCCCCGGCATTTCACGGGTAGAGCTTTCGGGCAACCGTGAGCGCGAGATTCAAGTACTACTCGATGCCGAAGCCATTCATCGCCACGGTTTCGATCACCGTAGCCTGGCCAACCGCATTACTGAAGAGGCAATGGATCTCGCCAGCGGCCGACTGACCACGGCCGAAGGTGAGTGGTTAATTCGCTACCAGGGCCGGCGTGATGAAGCCCGGGACTTCGCCGAATTGCCCATCATGGGCACTGTGGATGGTGGCCAGCTACGTCTGGGCGATATTGCCCATATCGTCGACGGCTTTGCCGAGAGCGACCGCGAAGTACTGTATAACGGCGCCCCGGCACTTAGCCTCGAGGTGTACCAGATCGGCAATCAGACCCCCATGGGCATTTCCGAAGCAGTGTACGCTCAACTGGAACGACTGCGGGCCGGGCTGCCCGAAGGGGTCAGCTTGAGCGTTTCCCGAGACAGCTCCGAGATCTACCGCGACCGCCTCGACTTGCTGCTCAAGAATGCCTGGCTGGGCCTGGCGTTGGTACTGATACTGATGGCGCTTTTCATGGAGGCGCGTCTGGCCTTCTGGGTCACGGTCGGGATCCCCACCGCCTTTCTTGGCGCCATGCTGTTTCTGCCCTGGCTCGGCGTGTCGATCAACATGATGTCGATGTTCGCTTTCATCATTGCGCTAGGCATCGTGGTCGATGACGCCATCATCGTCGGCGAGAACATCCATAGCTATCGTGAACAGGGGCACTCGCTACGCGATGCCGCTGTGCGTGGTACCCGGGAGATGGCGGTACCGATCAGCTTCGCGATTCTGACCAATATCGTGGCCTTTCTGCCACTGCTATTTTTACCCGGTTTTCTCGGCATGATATTCGCCGTGGTGCCGGTGGTGGTCATCACCATCTTTCTGGTGTCGTGGCTGGAAGCATTGTTCATTCTACCTGCGCACTTGGCTCACCGCTCCGGCAAACACAAGCCAATTGTCTGGCTACAGCCTTTAGAGCGTCTGCGCCGTAGCCTGCAGGAGGGACTCACCCATTTCACTTACCACCGCTTCGAACCTTTCTTGCAACGTGTCCTGGATCAACGTCTGTTAACCGTTAGCCTGGCTGTCGCCCTGCTGATCGTGTCCCTGGCCTGGGCCATGAGCGGACGCATGGGTTTCTCACTGATGCCACGGGCGGAGTCCGATCAGGTACAAGCCACGGTAACCCTGCCGGTAGGCAGTCCCATTGCCGAGGACCGACGCATCCGCGATCAGTTGCTGGATGCCGCTGCGGCGCTCAGCACACAGGCGGACGGCCCCCGCTTTGCAGCCAGCCGGGCTCAGGTCGATGGTGATAGCCTGAACGTACGGCTGACCATTGAACGTGACACGCTCGTTGACTGGCCGCCCTCCCGGGTTGCCCGCGCCTGGCGCGAGGAAGCCGGCGATATCATCGGGGCACAGGCAGTACGCTTCGAGTCCGACTTCGGTGGTCCCGGCGCCGGTGCCGCCCTAACCCTAAGCCTGGCGCATCCCGACAGTCGGGCGCTGGAAGCCGCTGCCACCCGACTGGCCGATGAGCTCGCCGAGTTCGAAGGGCTCACCGATATCGACAGCGGCCTGGCAGACGGCAAGCCGCAGCTTGAGCTGCGGCTGTCGGCAGAAGGGCTGGCACTGGGGATTACCGGAGCCGACCTGGCCGCGCAACTACGCGGACCACTGCAAGGGGTTACTGCCATCGAGCAATTTATCGGCCGCCATGAGATCAGCATTGAGGTTCGGCTGCCGCCGGAAGAGCGCGACAGCCTGGGACACCTGCATCAGCTGCCAATCCGCACTGCCGATGGACTGGTGGTACCGCTGTCACGAGTCGCGGACATCCATTTGGGGCGGGCCGCAACCACCCTGGAGCGCCTTGATGGCCGACGCCAGATCAGTGTGACCGCCGATACCGTTGACGACGCCCAGATCAACCAAGTAGTTACCACCCTGCAAACCAATGTGCTGCCCGGTTTGCAAGCAGCCTGGCCGGGACTAGAGCTGACACTGGGTGGTCGCCAGCAGGATACAGCCGACAATCTCTCGGCACTGACCCAGGCCAGCTGGGTCATGTTGATCGCAATGTACGCACTGCTGGCGATTCCGTTTCGCAGCTATCTGCAGCCGCTGTTGATCCTGGCGTCGATTCCCTTCGGCATTGTTGGCGCCATGATCGGCCATGCCATCATGGGCTACAGCCTGTCGGTGATCAGCCTGATGGGGATGCTGGCGCTCTCCGGGGTGGTGCTCAACGATGCTCTGGTACTGATCGACTACGCCAACCACCGCCGTCGCGAAGGCTTCGCCGCCCGCGAGGCCATTGTGGCAGCGGCAACCCGCCGCATGCGACCGA
>CAYUGQ010000155.1:0-5510 GCA_964444305.1 uncultured Candidatus Sumerlaeota bacterium | reverse complement strand
TTCGAAATCCGCGAAGTCGTCGAAGAAGTCCCACCGACCGACGCCGGACCAGGCTGGGTACTTTACGACTAAGCCCCCGGGCCAATGCCAAACAAAAAGCCGGCGCTGCTTCCCCCAAGAAGCGGCGCCGGCAATTTTTTTACCCAACCATCAAAATCAGAACTGCAGACTTAACACAAAATCCATAATACTAGGAACTCAGCCCCGTAAACGGCCATTAAATAACCCGCAGACCACCAGGCGATAACAGGCTCGCGAATCCCCGAAGCAGTCAACTAAAGCCGCATAATCAGCCCACCGCTACTTCTTGGTCGCCCTACCCGCCGCCTTCTTTCCACCCTTACCCGCCGCCTTGGCCTTTGCCCCCGGCGCTTTAACCGCCTCAGCCTTCTCCGGCGCAGATACCGCCTTCTTCGGCCCAGCCGCTTTCTTCGCGCCCGACGTTCCCTTCCCCTTACTCACGCCCGCCCCCTTCATCTCACCAGCCTTAACCTTCGCCACCCCGCCCGGCTCCGCCGTTCCCGCCGAAACCTTCCCCGAAATCGACTCGCTAGCCCCCAGCCGCGTCCCGTCCGGAATAGTCAGCGGAGCAATCAGCGTAGACCGGCTCCCCAAAAACACATCATCCCCAACCTTCGTCCGCCTCGTCCGATCCCCATCAAAATTCACCGTCAGGCTCCCCGCCCCAATCGAAGTCCGATCTCCAATATCCGCATCAGCAATATAAGAAAGGTGAAGAATATCACTCTCCTCACCCACTTTGCTCCGCGTCACCTCCACAAAAGTTCCGATCCGCGTCTCATCCGCCACCGTCGTCCCGGGCCGAATCGTCGAATACGGTCCCACAGACACACTCTTCCCCAGCCGCGCCTTCTCCACCGACGCAAACTTAATATTGGAATTATCCCCAATAGAACTATCCACAATATACGCATTCGGCCCCAGGTCACAACCCTCGCCAATCGTACACTTCCCCTGCAAAATCGTAAACGGCCGAATCACCGTATCCCGCCCGATCGAAACCTGCTTATCAATATACGTCGAATTCGGATCAATAACAGTCACCCCCTGCTCCATCACCGAACTCGCAATCCGGTGCCTCAGATACTTTTCCGCCTTCGCCAGTTCCGCCCGGCTGTTAATCCCCATCGTCTCAGACGAATCCTCCGCCACCACCGGCTCCACCTCCTCGCCGCTGTTATGCAGAATCTCAATCGTATCCGTCAGATAATACTCCCGCTGAGCATTCTTGTTACCCACCTTGCCCAACGCGCTGATCATCTTCTGACAATCAAAAACATAAATCCCCGTATTAACCTCTTTGATCTCCACCTCATACGTATTCGTATCCTTCTCCTCCACGATCTTCCTCACCGTCCCATCCCGGTTCCTCACAATGCGACCATAGCCCTTCGGCTCATCCAGCATCGTCGTCAACACCGTCGCCCCCACCTGGTGCGCCGCCCGCCGCTTCGCCAGCTCCGCAAGCGTCTCCGATCTAATCAACGGCGCATCACCCACCGTCACCAAAACATCCCCATGAAAATCCTTCAAAAAAGGCAACGCCTGCTTCACCGCATGAGCCGTCCCCAGCCGCTTCTCCTGCTTCACACACACAGCCCGCCGGCCCACATGCTCCTCCACCGTCTCAGCCATAAAACCCGTAACCACATAAATCGTCTTCGGCCGCAACGCACGAATCGCCTCAATCACATGATCAATCATCGGCTGGCCAGCCACACTATGCAGCACCTTCGGCAGCCCGCTAGACATGCGCGTCCCTTGACCCGCAGCAAGAATAATGGCGACCAGATCTTTCATACATAACATCCTTTAAGGAAAAGTAAAATTAACAAGAGAGAGCCCGAAAGCTAAATACAGCAACCCGTTTGAAGCCAAAATCAGTTTTCAGTTCCAAACCTGTTGTTCACCAGATCCACAAGCTCCTTCAGAGCCTCATCCGAGCCATTACCGTTACACTCAATCGTCAGCTCAGTACCCTTCGAAGCCGCCAGCATCACAAGGCCCATAATGCTCTTCCCGTTCACACGCTGCTCACCAGAGCTCACGAGAATCTCACATTCCTTATGCTTGTTAGCCGTATGCACAAAAGCGGCAGCAGGCCGCAAATGCATGCCCGCATCATTCTGGATCGTGACGTCACCTTTAGCATTGCTCATGCAGATATATAACACCCCGGTTGTCAGGCAGATTCGACTGGTTTTGCAGACGCTCCTGATAGTACGTTTCACCACATAACCCCACCGCCCCCTGAGCAAGCTTTTTCTGCACCAGAACACCATCGCAAAATCCCAAACCACCCATTCAACCCACAAAATCCAAAAAAAACTTGAAATCACCCACCCCAAACCACATTACCTAAAATCGCCCCAAAATGACAGCCCTCCCAGCGGCAATACTGAAAATATTCAGAATACAGGCAGACACCCAAGGTAGTGATACTTGCTTTGGAACCCGTGTGCCCCGGAGGAATAATCCCTGCTAATCATTATAGCGTGGGAGAACCGTGTCCGGTGCCTGGGGTAAAAACCACCTGCGCCCGTGCTTTCCCTGCAACATCAGAAGGGAAGCCAAGGAGGAATCTGTCTTAATATGGCTTCGATAAATGGTAGCCGCCGTGAGCCCAACAGCTCTTACCGTAAGAACTTTGCCCGAATCCCTGAGACAATGGAGATGCCCTATCTTCTTGAGACTCAAAAGAAAAGCTACGAAGAGTTTCTACAGTTTAATGTCCCGCCCGATATGCGGGAAAACGTCGGCCTGCAAGAAGCTTTCACCAGCGTCTTCCCAGTAACCAGCGCCAGCACGCCTTCCACCCTCGAATTTGTCGAATACTCCTTCGGTGCCCCCAAGTACTCTGAAAAAGAGTGCATCGATCGCGGCATGACCTACGCCGCACCCGTCAAGGTCAAGCTACAGCTCATCGTCCGCGAGACCAACCCCGACACCGAAGAAACCGAAATTAAAGACATTAAAGAGCAGGAAACCTACATGGGGGAAATTCCCCTCATGACCGAACAGGGAACCTTCATCGTAAACGGCGCCGAGCGCGTTATCGTCTCTCAGCTCCATCGTTCTCCCGGCGTCAGTTTCTCCTCCTCCATCCACCCCAACGGCAAAACGCTCTTCAGTGCCCGTGTAATCCCTTATCGCGGCGCCTGGGTAGAGTTTGAAGTCGACATCAACAACGTCATGTACGTCATGGTCGACCGCAAGCGCAAGCTTCCGGCCACCACCTTCATGCGCTGCTTTGGCCAGCTTGACGACGAACAGCTCGTGACCGAATTCTTCTCCACCTCCGAAATCAAACTCGACGACTTCTCCAAAGGCGCCACCCAGGTCTCAGACCTCATCGACAAGTTCCTCGGTAACGAGTTCATCGAAGAAATCCTCGACCCTGAAACCGGTAAGCTCCTCGTTCAGAAGGGCGCAAAAGTCACCAAGAAAGCCACAGGTATCCTCGAAAGCCACGGCATCAAAGAGGTTCACCTCAACGTCGCCATTGGCTACGAACACCTCATTGGCCGCATCCTCGGTCAGGATGTCGTCGACCAAAACACCGGCGAAATCCTCGCCGAAGTGTTCGAGCGCGTAACCACCGCCCTCCTGCGCACCTTCTCTCAGGCCGGCGTTCGCCAAATCCGCGTCGTAGACGTCGACGAAGACGAGCCAAACGTGCCCATGAGCACCATGGCAAAAGACAAAGTCCGCACCTACGAAGAAAGCCTCATCGAGTTCTTCAAGCGCATGCGTCCCGGCAACCCGATCAGCCTCCAGAGCGCCCGTCGCCTTTTCGACGATATGTTCTTCAACGAAAAGCGCTACGACCTCGGAGCTGTCGGTCGGCACAAAATCAGCCGCCGCTTTAAGCTCGATGACGAAGACAGCCGCACCCTTCGTCTGGAGGACGTCGTTGCCATCGTTAAGCATCTTTCAAAGATCGCCGAAAACGACCTCGACATCGATGATATCGACCACCTGGGAAATCGCCGCGTTCGCAGCGTCGGTGAGCTTCTTCAGAACCAGGTCCGCCTCGGCCTTACGGAAATGGAAAAAACCGCCCGTGAGCGGATGGCCATCGTTGACCTCGAAAACCTTCTGCCTCACAACCTGATCAACGCCAAGCCACTGGCCAGCGCCGTCAAAGACTTCTTTGGCCGCAGTCAGCTTAGCCAGTTTATGGACCAGACCAACCCCCTCAGCGAACTCACTCACAAGCGTCGCCTCAGCGCATTGGGACCCGGTGGTCTCAGCCGCGATCGCGCAGGCTTTGAGGTTCGCGACGTTCACCATACCCACTATGGTCGCGTCTGTCCGGTAGAAACCCCCGAAGGTCCAAACATCGGCCTGATCTCATCCCTGGCAAGCTACGCCCGCATCAACGAATTCGGATTCATTGAATCCCCCTATCGGAACGTCGAAGATGGTGTGGTCCAGAAAGAAACAGAATACCTGACCGCCGACGTCGAAGACGAATTCATCGTCGCGCAGGCCTCTGAAGTGGCAGAAGATGGTGTCTCCTTCAAAAGCGACTCCGTCCTCAGCCGTCACCAGGGCGACTTCCCCAAAGTCACGATTAAAGAGGTCGATTACGTGGACGTCAGCCCAAAACAGCTCGTCTCCGTTTCTGCCGCACTCATTCCCTTCCTGGAGCACGACGACGCCAACCGCGCACTCATGGGATCAAACATGCAGCGTCAGGGTGTTCCCCTGCTGTTCCCGAAGTCACCAGTCATCGGAACCGGCATCGAACATAAATGTGCCGTCGACTCCGGCGCATGCGTCCTCGCCCGCAATGAAGGCGTCGTAGAGCGCGTAACCGCCGACGAAGTCGTCATCCGCAACGAGAACGGTCAGCTCGACACCTACCGCCTCAACAAATACAAGCGTTCCAACCAGAACACCTGTATCAACCAAAAGCCCATCGTGGAAAAAGGCCAGTCCGTGGCCATGAACGAAGTTATCGCCGACGGCCCAGCCATCGAACGCGGTGAACTCGCCATCGGTCAGAACCTCCGCGTTGCCTTCATGCCTTTCGGCGGCTATAACTTCGAAGACGCTATCCTCATCTCCGAGCGCGTCGTTAAAGAAGACGTCTTTACCTCAATCCATATCGAAGAGTTCGAAGTCGACGCCCGCGACACCAAGCTGGGCAAGGAAGAAATCACTCGCGACATTCCAAACGTAAGTGAAGACGCCCTCGCAAAGCTCGATGAAAACGGCCACGTCCTCATCGGAACCGAAGTCGTACCCGGCGATATCCTCGTCGGTAAGGTCACCCCCAAAGGCGAAACCGAACTCACCGCTGAGGAAAAGCTCCTCCGAGCTATCTTCGGTGAAAAAGCCGGCGACGTCCGCGACGCCTCCCTTAAGGTTCCACCTGGCACCCACGGCACCGTTGTCGACATCAAAGCCTTTAGCCGAAAAGAACGCGGCGTAAAGAGCGACCGTGACGACAAGGTCCGCATCGAGCAGATCGAAAAAGAACG
>CAYUGQ010000154.1:0-5513 GCA_964444305.1 uncultured Candidatus Sumerlaeota bacterium | reverse complement strand
GCCAAGCCGGCTTTGCGGAGGGTCATCACCGTCTTCATGATGGAGATGGTTGTAGATCAGACGGACGGGAAGCTACAATTCCCGCATGGGACCTTACGGAACCCTTTGGGACCAGAAAGTTTGTTGGAATGATATTGTCTCGAGCTACTGCCGGCTGATTCGTCCGGTTGCGTCTTCGGAGACGATGGCTTTACCGTTTACGGCGTCGCCTTCCCAGACGTCATATTCGCCGGGGGGGACGTCGGCTTCGATTTGTCCGTTGACCCATTTTGCAGTGGTGAGCTGGCGTGTTTGTTTGTTCATGAGCATTACGGGCATTTCGGGATTGAGGGTGAAGCCGGATTCGACGGTGAAGAGGACGGGGCGGGGTGGAGTGAGGTTTAGCATGATTGCGGAGGGTGGCTTGTTGGCTTCGACGGTTATAGCGGTCTGAGTTTGCAGTTCGCCTTCATCGGAGTCGTAGGTGGCTGTGACCTGATAAGAATCGGGAAGGATGCCGTCAAAAGCGAAGCGACCTTCTGCGTCAGTATCGGTGGTGCGGGCGGGCGATGAGGGATCGGTTTCGGAGATCATGCTAACCTTTGCTCCGACGAGGGGCTGGTCTGCAAATACAACCTGACCCTGGGCGGTGAGGGCTTGAAGGGCTGCGAGATTGGCTGTGGCGGTTTCCCCGGGGCCGACCTCGACATTAAGGGTGTATCCTGAGTATAGTTCGCCTTCGCCGAGGACCATGTAGTTTCCGGGCACGAGGCCGCTTGCATCGAAGCGTCCGTTAGTCACGGGTACGACCTTTTCTAGATTGTCCTGCCTGATTTGTTCGGGTACGGCGGTGTTTATTACGGTTACCTGGATGGACCCGGATGCGCCTTCCACGGTTCCGGAGATTCGGCCGGGAGTGCCGCGGTCGAGGATGATTGTTTCGCCGGTTGCTTTTTGACCGGCCCATTGGAAGGCTTCGCTTACACGTACTTCTGAGCTGCCTTTGCTGATGGCGATTGCGCGGAAAGTTCCTTCTTCGTCTAGAGAAGTTTCGAGGGACTCTCCGCCGAGAACTTCTCGCTGGAAAATAGAGTTGCCTATCATTTGATTGGCATAGGTGCCCATGGCCCAGCGGTTCATTCGGACAAGATGGACGTCCCACGGGGAGCCGGCGGAGGCTTCGACGGTGATCACGATCCTCCCCATTTTCTGGAGAGTGATCTCGAGATTTTCTGCGGGGAGTTCGAGGTCGGCTTGTCGGTGAAGAGCAAAGGTGGCGGCTTCGACTACGAGGGTGGGTAGTTTTTCTGTATAGATGTCTTCAAAGGCAAACTTTCCGTTTTCGTCGGTTTCAGTGCGCATGATCCCTTCATCGAGGGCCAGGGTTACGCGGGCGAATGGGACGACGGAGTCGGGGCCGCTGATGACGCGACCGCTGAGGCGGTTTCCGGCTTGGAATGTTAGTGTTCCAAGATCGTTCAGGCCTCGGGAAAAGGTGACGGAACGGGTTGTTTTATGAGTTTCTGTTTCGTTGGAAATGGTGAGGAGAAACTGGCCTGTGGGCATTATGGGCATGGAGAATCCGCCGTCGGCTTTGGGGTTAGTCTGGAAGCTGACAGCGGGTCCGTTTTGGCCTTGGTCGTTGATATGAGTGCTGAGGCGCAATGTTTGAACGCGGGTTGTTTCGTTTGAGTTGGTAACTTCTACCCGGCCGGAAACGCGGGCTGCCTGATCGAGAGTCAGGGCGACAGGAATGGATGTGTTGTCGCTCACGGTGATGGTTTCGAGCTGGGTTGCGAGGCCGCCGGAGGTGCCGTAGAGGTAGTAATTTCCTTGTGAGAAGACGGGCATGGTTAGGGATCGGGATGTTGCTTCTGCGCGGGTGATTTCGCCGGTCGATGCCATGAGAGTCATCATGACGGGGGATGTGGTGTATTCGTATCCGTCGAGGGATACCTGGAGGTCGCGGCGGCGGCGGACACGGATTTCAATATCGCGCATGTCTTCGAAGCCTTCGGCTGTGTCGTACTCGTTGCCGGTATTTACTTTGACGAGTTTCCAGCCGTCTTTTTCTGGTATAATGGGAGAGATGTAGGTTCCGGTATAAAATGGACCGAAGCGGAAGCGGCCGCTGGCAGAGGATGTGGTCCATCTGTCTCCGATTGACACCGGTACGTTTGCGGCGGTGGAGCTGGTTTCGTCGTCGATGGTGGTGCCTTCGATGTAATAGCCGCCGCTTACCTTGAGGGAAATGGAGGTGTTATTGTCGCGGGGCATTTCTACTACGGCGACTTCGGTGGCTCTATCTGTTTGCGGAAAAAGGGGTTCTATGGAGAAAGTTCCGCCGGGAAGGCCATTGATGGTGAAGCGGCTGCGGGAATCGGTTTTTGTGTAAAGATTGAAACCATTTCCGTTGGCCCAGATTAAGGTGTCAGCGAAAAGGGAATCGCGGCGGTCGCTGGCGTAGACTTCGCCTGATACGGTGAATCCGCCTTTGGTGAGGGGAACGGTTACGTCGCGCTGGCGGGAGCTTAGTTCTACGTTGGCGAGGGTGTATCCATTGGCTTGAACGGTAAACTGATGGTCGATGTCGGTGGCGATTCCGGTTAGGGTAAACTGGCCTTGATCATCGGTGGTGGTCCATTGGGGCATTATCCGGAGGCCGCGCTGCATGGGGACTTCGAGACCGGGAGCTAACGGACCTACTGTGGCGCCGCTAATGGCGGCTCCGGTCTCCTGGTCAATGACTTTGCCGTTCAGGGTGAAACCGTCTTGCAGGGCGAGGCCCACGAGGCGGCCTTCGGCGGATTCGAGATTTACCGGAAACTTTGTCATGCGGTGGGTGGCGGTCCAGCCCATGAGGGCTACGGGCTGGGTGGTGGCTGAGACGGTGAGGCTGAATTCGCCTTCCTGGTTTGAGGTGGCCCGGGCCATGGGATTGATCTCATCTGGAAAAAAATACCGGGTTTTGTCGGGCACCAGGACTACGTCGGCATTGGGCAGTGGCTGGCGGGCGGAGTCTGTGACGATTCCTTTTACGGTGATACTCTGTGCCGCTGATGGCGCTGTGGTTAGAACGGTTATTGCTACTGTGCAGAGTACGAAAAGATACCGCGGAAAACGCATCATTTTTCTCTCCCCTGTTTAGGAACGACGGTTTGAGTTTCGTAATTGTGGGAACTGCCCAGCGCAAGGGGAATTTTGATATTGACACTAAATCAAGTTTCTGTTAAAAAGATTTGACAGGGTCAAATTAAATCCTTTTTTAAAGCAGAAGATCGTTGGCGAAGTGTGCCGAAGTTTGAAAATTCGGGTTTCCGAGTTGGAGGAGTACGGCTGTATGAAACAACGTAGTTCTGTTTTTTTAGTTGTGGCAGGAGTAGCGCTGGGGGGCGGTATCATCTGGTGGATTAATTCGGGATCTGATTCGGATTCCGGTGTGTCTATTTCTGCTGAGGGGCGGGCTGCTGCAGAAGAGCGGGTGGCGGATGCTTCTGAGAAGGCCGGGAAGAAATCTGAGAGTAAACCGCAGGTCTATTTTTTGGATGAGGCCGGGGCTCCGGCGGCGGATAATCGGCCGCGTGCTAACATGATGCCGAAGGCTAACGGTACCCGGCGGATTACTGAAGTGCGTCCGATCACTACGCCTGATGAGGGAGATTTTATGGCTCCCCGTTGGTCTCCGGATGGGCTGGAACTGATGTTTTCGTCGGCGGGTTATTCTGGCCTGTATACCCGGGGAATCAATGGGGGGGGGATTACCCAGATTACTGGGAAGGATCATATTGGTCATGGAGCAGAGTGGACCAAAGATGGGAAGATCGTAGCTAAAAGCAATAGTGGTGAACGGCAGGAATTTAACCCGGATGGTACGCCGGCCAGTGGTGTTGATGCGGTGCTTGATTCGAATATTACCGGGGCTTTTAATTCTGACGATGTGGTTTATTACCGGGAGAATCCGGGGGAAGCGCCGGTGCCTATCAGTGCTGGTGAGGACCGCTATTATGGCGGGGTGGTTTCTGATGACGGCAAATACATTGCGTACAATGGAATTGAGACGGGTATCTATGTGGTTCCGGCTGATGGGTCGGCTCCGCCTGTTCATATTGGTTATGGAGAGAACCCGTCGTTTTTACCGGACGGCAGTGGGATAGTTTACACTGTGACGCAGGATGATGGACATAACCTGGTGGCTGGGGATTTGTACCATAGCAGTCTGGACGGGCAGAATGTTTCCAACCTTACTGATGGTTCGCCGCTGATTGAGACCAAACCGGCGGTTAGCCCGGATGGCCAGAGAATTGCTTTTGAGGCTGACGGCCAGATTTACATTGGGTCCCTGCAATAGGTTCCCATTTTAGTGCCTTATCGTTTAGATGAGAAAGGAGACGAGTAGTCCTTTTCCGGGGTCCTGAATTCGGAAAAGATGAACCTGATGTCAATGGGCACAGGTAACCCTTAGCACGTCGATGCTTTAAACCTTTGAACGGAGCTTAAGTGGTATGATTACAAGTCGTTTATTCGCCCTCGCGGCCGTTGTATCTCTCAGTTGTTCTGGCGCGTTTGCCGCCAAAGTTTGTATTGACCCGGGTCACGGTGGTACTGACCCAGGTGCCGTTGGCGGAAGCCAGACGGAAAAATCCAATAACCTGAACACCTCGCTCAAGTTCCGCAACTGGCTCAATGCGGATACTAATGACGGTTCCGGTGGTGGTAGCTGGCAGGTCTTGATGACCCGCTCCAGTGACGTAACAGTTTCTCTCCCAGCACGTACTAATTATGCCAACAGTAATGGTGTTGCGCGGTTTATGTCTATTCATAACAATGCGTGTGGAAACTGTGGCGCCAGTGGAACGGAAACCTTCTGTTACACGAGCATGAACTCAAACAGTGTGGATCTGCGGAACAAGATCCAGACGCGGTCGATTCAGGCGTGGGGTCTGAACAACCGTGGTGGCAAAGCTGCCAATTTCCACGTTCTTCGGGAAACAAATATGCCTGCCAGCCTTGCTGAGCTTGGATTTATTGATTCTTCGCATGATCGTGGTTATCTGGGTAATTCAGGTCATCAGGACAACATGGCAAAGCATCACATGTTTGCGCTTCAGAACCACTATGGTATCACGGCCTATACGCCGGGCAGCTCCAGCCCTCTTCCGACGATTGTAAACGACAGCCCGTCTGCTTCCAGCAACTGGGTGACGGCGACGTCTGCTTCGGATAAATATGGTTCGAACTACAAATGGCGTTCGACGGCGGCGGTAAGTGATCCGGCTTCCTGGACTATTAACGTTCCGAAATCCGGTACCTATCGCGTACAGGCCTGGTGGCCAGCCGGTGCAAACCGCTCCCCCAGCGCGCCGTTCATTCTGCCTAACGGCAACGTGGTCAACGTGAACCAGCAGGTTAATGGTAACCGCTGGAATAACCTGGGTTCGGTCAGCCTCGGTACGGGTAATCGTACGACGCAGTTGTCTTGCTGGACTGGTTCAGGTGATGTGGTTATGGCTGACGCCATCCGAATTCTTCCCTAA
>CAYUGQ010000153.1:0-5531 GCA_964444305.1 uncultured Candidatus Sumerlaeota bacterium | reverse complement strand
CAACAACATAACAGTGGTCGGCCCGCTGCCCTAACCAGACACCCAAAGAACCAACCAACATCTCCCCCCCCCGCCCCTCAAAAGGCGGGGGGATTTTTTTGCCGAGAGGCGCTTTCGGGTTAGGATTACAAATTACTCCCCTCACAAACCCCTGCTCGTAATCCGTTAATCCCTGTCCATACCATACCAGGGCCGCACATCCTGATAGATCATGCCCGCGGCCTTCGCGGCTTCGAAACCCATTTCGCCATCTTCGAACACGAGGCATTCATTGGGGGCCACACCAAGTTTCTTAGCAGCTTCCAGAAAAATATCCGGTGCCGGCTTCCCATGCGTAACATCTTCGGCGGTCACGCTTGCTTCGAAGAAATGCGCCAGGCCAATAATCTTCAGTGTGTTCTCCACATTATCCCTGGTGCCGCCACTGGCCACAGCCATGGGGTATTGACCGGCATACTTCCTAATGATTGCTTCCACAGCCGGGATTGCCCTGACGCCATCTTTCAACATCTCACCATAGAGAGATTCCTTATGATGCGCGATTTTCTCGGGATCGAAATTAAGGTTATTTTCCTCCTTTAAAATCCGCATAACCTCCACGGCGGGCACCCCGGCCTGATCATAAAACATCTTCTCACTGAAAAAGTGAGCATCCCTGCCCAGGGCTTCCTCATAAGCCTTAAAGTGGACGGGCATAGTGTCTGCTATTGTACCATCACAATCAAAGATAAGCGCTTTAACCTGGGGCGGAATTGCAAAAGTTTCCATTGTGTAAAAGACTTTCGGAAATAAGAGATTTTTGATAACAGTTTAACAGCACCATCAGGCTGCTCCCTGCAACATGATGGCAAAGAGTAACTACATAGTAACGGAGCGAACATGGCCAGCAATCGCATAGCATTCATTTATCCCGGTCAGGGATCTCAACACGTGGGCATGGCCTACGATCTTTGGGAAAAGTCTGAAGCAGCGCGACATTTTCTGCGAAACGCCGAAATTTCCATGAAGAACAACATCACCAAAACGATGTTTGACGGCCCGGAAGAAGAACTTAAAGATACGGCCAACGCCCAGCCGGCGCTGTTTCTTCATGAAGTCGCAATGACCCATGAGCTCGTGCAAAAGGGAATCAAGCCGGACATTGTGGCCGGTCACAGTGTGGGGGAATTCGCCGCCCTGACCGCCGCCAACGTCCTCGATTATGCCCATGCCCTGTGGCTTGTGCGCCAGCGGGGTCAGCTAATGAGCGAGGCCGGAAAAATGTCTCCCGGCAAAATGGCCGCCGTGCTGGGCCTGGACGACTCAGAGGTAGAACGCTGTTGCGCCGAAGTCGGCGGGAATGTGGTGGTGGCAAACTACAATTGTCCGGGCCAGGTCGTGATCAGCGGTGATCAGGCAAGCTTGGAGGCCGCCATCGAAAAATGCAAAGCCGCAGGCGCAAAACGAGCCATGATGATCCCGGTTTCCGGAGCGTTTCATTCCCCACTGGTTGCTGACGCCAATGCTACCCTGGCCGAAAATATCGAGCGCGTGATATTCCGCGATGCCGATTTTCCCGTGGTGTCCAACGTCGATGGCAAAGCCTACACAAGTGGCGAAGAGATCAAGCGCAACCTGCTGATGCAGATGACCAGCAGCGTCCAGTGGACAAAAACTATGGAGACCCTCAAAGACTCCGGCGTATCCACAATCATCGAGGTCGGACCCGGCTCGGTTCTCACCGGACTCGCACGACGCGCCATTCCGGAAATTTCCTGCCACCACGTGTCAACGCTGGAACAGTTGGAAGCTCTCGACTGCTAATCAAACAAGTCCTCGCTCCGGGGTCCGGCGGTTATCGGTACATGCCGCCAGAGACCTCGGATGAGCGGGTTCCCGTCCCAATGCCACCCGCCATAAGGCGGAACTCATCGGGGCTGGTAGCATAAGCCAGCGCGTCATCCATTTTGATCTTTTTCGCACGGTAAAGAGCGAGCAGACTCTGGTTAAACGTCTGCATACCCACATGGGCCCCCGCTTCAATATGCTCTGAAAGTTCAAGGGTTTTCCCCTCATGGAGGAGCTTCTTGATGATCGGGGTGGAAACCATGATTTCCACGGCGGGAATCCGGCCGCGACCCGTAGCGCTTGGCAACAGACGCTGGCTGATCACACCCTGCAGCGCCAGGCTGAGCTCCATGCGAATCTGGGGATGCAGATAAGCAGGGAAGTAGTTAATGATACGCTCAACAGTCTGCACAGCGTCGATCGTGTGAAGGGTGCTGAGCACCAGGTGGCCGGTCTCAGCAGCGGCGATGGCGGTTGAAATCGTCTCCAGATCGCGCATCTCACCGATCAGAATAACGTCCGGGCTCTGACGAAGAACGTGTTTCAACGCATCACCAAAACTTTTCGTATCAAAACCCACTTCGCGCTGACTGATGATAGCCGCTTCATCCTGGTGCAAGAATTCGATCGGATCTTCCACCGTAACGATGTGACACCGGCGCACATTGTTGATGTGATTGATCATAGCCGCCAGCGTAGTCGATTTTCCGCTCCCGGTAGTTCCCGTCACCAGGACCATTCCCCGGCGCTTTTCCGCCAGATCGCGAACAACAGGCGGCAGGTTAAGGTCCGCAAAACCAAAATTCGGATTCTGAATCGCCCGGAAAACCATCGCAACGCTGCCCCGCTGGCGCATGATGTTCACGCGGAACCGACCAACGCCGCGAACGCTGACCGCCAGATCCATTTCGGGAGACTTGCGAAATTCCTGCTGCTGCTCCGTGGTCATCAATTCATTAGCCAGCTTTTCGGCCTCATCAGCGGTGACTTCCGGAGAGTCCAGAGAGGTGATCTCACCATCCACCCTCAGGCAGGGGCGCTGACCCGCTTTGATAAATAAATCCGAGCCCTCACGCTCCATCTGTTCCTGCAGAAGATCATCAAGCCGCTGGCGTTCCATAATTTGAGCCTCGAAATGAATTGTTAATGAGGCCAACTTATTAGCGACATCCCGCCGAATGTAAAGAGCAAAGGTGGACGATAAAGTTTTTCGTAAAACCGCAAATCATGCCGCAACCGCCCGGCCTATTTCGCCGCCACGCCCGAAGCAAACTATCGTGATGAGGCCGACACAGATGAGCTTATGCCGCTGACATCAGAAGCAGAGCCGGCCGACCCCGAATCCATCTAACAGCTTAGCCGACAGGCTTCGCTTCCGGCTCCGGCGGGGTTGACTTGATGAAAAGTTCCTCAAGCTGATCTTCCGCCACCACACTGGGAGCATCCACCATGAGGTCCGCACCAGACTGAGTCTTCGGGAACGCAATGACTTCGCGGATACTTTTCTCATCCAGCAAAAGCATCAGCATACGCTCAAACCCAAACGCCAACCCACCATGAGGCGGAGCACCATAGGAAAGCGCGTCCAGCAAAAAGCCGAATTTCTCCTGCGCATCATCGCCGGTGATGCCGATAGTCTTAAAGACTTTGTCCTGCACCTCACGATTATGGATACGGAGGGAACCGCCCCCCAGCTCTTCCCCGTTACAGGCAAGGTCATAAGCCTGCGCACGAACTCGACGCAGAGGATTGTCCATCATGTGGCCGGCATCATGCTTTTCCCGGTCAGAGTTATACTCGTCCAGCAGAGGAATGTCCTCAGGCACAGGCATAGTAAAAGGGTGATGCGACGGCGTAAACACCTTATCGCGTTCCGCATACTCAAACAGCGGAAAATCCACCACCCACGCAAAGGAATAGGTGTCCTTCGGAATGAGATCGAGGTCAGCAGCCACCTTCAGGCGAAGCTGACCCAGTGCGTCACAAACAATTTTCGTGGTATCAGCCACGACGAAAATGATGTCGCCCACATCAGCCCCCACGGCTTCCGCCAGAGCCTTCTGTTTCGTTTCATCAAGAAACTTCGCCAGCGGGCTCTGCATTTCGCCGCCCTCATTAAGCTTAAACCACGCAAGCCCCTTCGCGCCGTAAATGCCTGCGAAAGCGGTGTAATCATCCAGTTGTTTGCGACTGAAAGCGGCCCCCCCCGGCACCCTGAGAGCACGAATGACCCCCCGCTTGGCAGCCGTCTGGGCAAACACTTTGATATCGGTATCAGCAAAAAACTCCGTCATTTCCGTGATAGGCAAGTCGAAGCGGAGATCCGGCTTGTCACTGCCATATTTCAGCATCGCATCCGCAAAGGAGATACGCTGGAAAGGGACCGGCACATCGATGTTGCGACATTCCTTCCAAGCCGTGGCAATAAAGCCCTCCATCAGAGCGAGAACCTCATCCTGAGTAACGAAGCTCATTTCGATATCAATTTGCGTAAATTCCGGCTGACGGTTCGCGCGCAAGTCTTCGTCGCGGAAACACGTGGCGATCTGAAAATATCGGTCATATCCAGACACCATCAGCAACTGCTTAAAAAGCTGTGGCGACTGAGGCAGCGCAAAGAATGCTCCCGGAGACAAACGAGAAGGCACAAGAAAGTCACGAGCACCTTCCGGGGTGCTTTTCGTCAGAATCGGCGTCTGGAATTCAAGGAAGCCGTTATCCGAAAGATAACGACGAGTGACCTGCGCCAGCTTGTGCCGCATGATGAAATTCTTCTGCATTTCCGGCCGGCGCAGATCCAGGAACCGATGCTTCAGACGGGCGTCTTCGTTAACGTTACTGTATTCGTCCAAGCGGAAGGGGAGCGGCCGGCAGGTGTTGAGGATATCAATCTGCTTGGAATCGACCTCAATTTCCCCCGTCGGAAGATTCGGATTCACGGTCCCTTCTGGACGCGGCCTTACGGTCCCACGAATGGCCAGAACGAACTCGTCGCGCAGTGCATGAGCCTTTTCAAAGACATCCGCTGGCAGCGTTTCCGGACTGATTACCACCTGGCAGATACCCGTGCGGTCGCGAAGATCCACAAAGATAACGCCACCATGATCCCGCCGGCGGTGGACCCACCCTTTCAGCACGATTTCCTGTCCATTATGCTGGGGAGTCACCTCACCACAATAACAGCTGCGCGAAACGTGAGATAGGGAGTCCATGGTTATCCTCAAAAAGTTGGCATTAATATGTGGGGCAAGTACGCGCGAAAGGCGCAGTGATTCAGCGGCCCGGCAAACGGAACCGCCTGAGATACAATCATCCTGTAGCCGATGCATGGCGAATTTGCACCCGGGCCGGTTCAAGATTCAGCCGGATGCCAAATCGCGGTGCCGTGACAATAAGGCGTTCTGCATCCTGACGACTGCTGGCCCGTCCCAGCTCTTGCACCAGGCGTCGTTTGTGAGCGCTGATCTGCTGAGGTTCGACCTTTTCATTAGGCCACACCGTCTGATCAATTTCGAGATAAGAAACTGTCGCCCCGCACCGCCGCGCCAGGACACCTAGCAAGGCGTAAGGCTTGGGCGAAAGCTGCACCGGCCGGCCCCGATAAACAACCGTCCCGGGGTTCAGTTCATCGACGATCAATTCAAAACGCGGCGAGGCAGGCGCAGCTTCAGCCTCAACCGGCGGCGTAATCAATTGTGATTCCA
>CAYUGQ010000152.1:0-5596 GCA_964444305.1 uncultured Candidatus Sumerlaeota bacterium | reverse complement strand
GAAAGGATCGGCAATGGGGACATTCAGGGGGGGAATATAGGTGGTGATGGGGGCGGGGGGTTCGGGAGGGGGCTGGACGGCAGGTGATGTTGCGCGGACGGCGGGCGGCAATGTAATCAAAGCTAGAGCTAAGATAAAGGGCAGCCGGTTGATCAGTCCTGCGTCATTGAGTTTATCCAATTTTCCTGGGCCTTTGCCAACGGTAATTTATACACGTGTTCAAAGGCTTCGCCGAAGGCTTCTTCCTGTGTCAAGCGTTTCACCCAGTCTCGCAGGCTGTCGTGGCCGTATCGGCGGTTCAGGTACGTGAGAAAATACTTTGAAATGAGGTAGGCGTTTTCGGCGTCGGCTTTGTCGGAAATTTCCCGGAAAGATTCTTCGAGTTTTTCGAAGGTGATGTCGTGACGGGCCAGGGCGACACGCACCTGTTCGCGCTCGCGGGCGGTTTCCCGGAACTGGGGTTCCATGAGCTGGGCGATGCCTTCATGGAACCAGGCGGGCACTTCCTGTTTAATGTTCATGGCCAGGACGGCGTGGGTGTATTCGTGGAAAATGAGATCGCGCACAAGGGTTGGAGCGCTTTGCAGCTCGTCCACCCGGAGGCGCATTTTGCCATCGAAAATGCCAATGGCCCATTCGGGCAGCTTGGCGACTTTGACGAAATCTTCCGGGGTATAGACCTTAACATTCACGGCGCGGGCGGGGTAAACACCGAGGTCGCGGCCAATGACATCGCGGGCTTCATTGAGCATATCCAGCACCTGGGTGACGGTGGTGCCACTGCGGTAATTGACGTATTGCAGAAGGAAACGGCGGTCTGGGTCAGAGACCTGGTGGAACTGGGATTCGATCTTGGACTCGTCTTCGATCATCTGTAGGCGATTTTTCAGGTAGTCGGAATTTTCCGGGCTGACGGGGAGGGCCTTTGAGTAATTGCTGGCGGCGGCGGCGTAGTCATTATTTTCATAGGCGAGGTCGCCGAGGGAGACGAGGGCGACGCCATTTTCGGGATCGAGGCGGGCGGCCTGGGACAGGGAGTCCATGGCGCTACTGACCTGATTTCGCTTCATGAGCTCTGTGCCCCAGAGGGTTAGCAGGGCTGAGTAATTCTGGCGGATATTGTCCCGGACTTCGGCATCGCCCAAGGTGGGGAGAACTTTGCTGGCGCGCTCAAAATAGGCTTGGGCCTGGGAAAACTCCTGGATGTTGGATTTTTCCACGGCGAGATTATTGAGGGTGGAGACGTAGTTTTTGAGGAGCAACTGATCATCGGGTGCCATTTCCATGGCGGTTTCATAGGCGGTGAGAGCGCCACTGGTCTGGCCGGCTTCTGATAGCTGATAAGCCTTGGTTTTGTAGGCAGCGAGGAGGTTCTGGCGGAAGGCGGTGCTGTCGGGTTCTTTCTCGACGGCGCTGCTGAGGAGGGTAATGGCGCGATCATAATCACCGGCGTTGAGGGCATCGACGCCCTGGCTGTTTTCGCGGTCTGGCTGGCGGCTGCTCATGACAACCGGAATAGCGAACAGCACGAGCCCCAGCAGTGCCACATTGAGTGCTATCAACAGCCAGCGATTCATAGGCTGAAATTTAGGGGGAGAAAGGGCAAAAATTCAATGGGGCGGCTCGGGGGCGGGACTGATCAGGTGGTGCAAGAGTAACAAAAACAGACCGCGACAACGGGTGTCGTCGCGGTCTGCTCTTTGCGTATGTGAAGTGCACCAGCAATGGCCAGCAGAATTATTTGTCGATAATGTCTGCAGCTTTGCTTTTGGCATCACCCCAGTTTTTCTGGATGTTACCGCGAAGCTCCTGATCGGAACCTTCTACGCGCTTTGCGTCGTTATCGGTTACATCGGCAGTGTTTCGTTTCATTTTACCGGCCAGTTCTTTGAGGCGGCCTTTGATCTGATCTGAATTCATGATATAGACTCCTTCATGGTATGATTAGGAGTAATGCAATGACCGTGCCGTTCTGAGCGGGGCGGGTTGTAAAATCCTCTCAGGAGGGGGCGGTGTCGGTTTAGGTTTCTGGCGTGAAAATAAACGATGCGCGGAAAGCTAGCCATTGAGCATGGCGCCAGTTCTTAAAGCTACGGGTTTGACGAAGAAATACGCCGGAGGGCGGGGAGTTATCGGGCTGGATTTAGAGGTGCAGCCGGGTGAGATTTTTGGTTATCTTGGCCCGAACGGTTCGGGCAAGACGACGACGATTCGCCTGTTGCTGGGCTTTTTGCGGCCGGATAAGGGGTCTGTGAGTTTGTTTGGGAAGCCGGTTTCTGTGGGTTCGTCGGCGGTGCGGGCGCGGATTGGTTATGTGCCGAATGAGGCTTCTTTGCCGGAGGGCATGACGGGGCGAGCGGCTCTTAATCTTTATGAGAAGCTGAGCGGGCGGGGTGCGCGGCACCGGGACTGGCTTTGCAGTCAGCTTCATCTGCTGGATGAGGAGCTGCGGCGTCCGATACGGGCACTGTCTCGGGGGACGAAACAGAAAATTGCTATTGTGCAGGCGTTGCAGCATGACCCGGATCTGATTATCCTTGATGAGCCTACGAGTGGGCTGGACCCGCTTTCGCAGGAGGCGTTTTTTGATGTGTTGCACGATTTGCGTGATCAGGGCAGGACGGTCTTTTTTTCGTCGCACATTATGAGCGAGGTGCACCGGCTGGCGGATCGGGTGGCGGTGTTGCGTGACGGGCACAAGGTTTTGGAGTCGACGATGATGGAGATGGCGGCGCAGGCGGATCGCCTGCTGTGGATTAAGCCGAGGTCGCCTGTGTATTCGGGGCCGGAGGCGGGGCTGGCGGGTGAGACTGAGCCGGCGGTGTTGCAGCCGCCGGAGATTATGGGTGGACGATTTATCCGCCGGGATTCGGGCGGGTGGCTGCTTTACCTGGTGCCGGCGCGGGAAAGCCGGTCGGTGCTGGAACAACTGGTGGCGATTGATCCGGTGGATTTCCGGCTGGAACCGGCTTTGGAGGAATCGTTTTTGAGGTTGTATGGAGTGCAGGTCAGGTCGTTGGCGCAGGGCAAGGGGGGGGTGGGTCGATGACGACGTTATTGATGTATTACCTGCGGCGATCATGGCTGCTGGGGGTGGCGGCTGCGGTGGCGGCGTTTGTGTTTGCTATTGTGGGATGCCGGGTGTTTGCCCGTATGGAGGAGAGCGGCAGTACGGAGATGAGTGCGCTATTTGCGCAGTTTATGCCGCAGTGGGTGCAGTCGGCGTTTAATATTGATCCGGCGTCGATGTCGCAGTTGAACGGGTTTCTGGCGGTTTGTCTGCAGCATCCGTTTTTGTTGACGGTGAGTCTGGCTTTGCCGGTGGCGCTTTTTTCGGGTTGGTTTTCTGGGGATGTGGAGAAGCGGAGCATTGCGCTGTTGCTGGCGAGGCCTGTTGGGCGAGTGCCGCTGGTGGTGAGTGGGGCGGTGGTGACGCTGTTCTGGTGTGTGGTGGTGGTGATTGCGGTGGGAGCGGGTTGTTTTGCGGGGGCGCACTGGGGGGGCCTGCAGGAGGGTTTGAATGGCGGTCGGCTTTGGCAGGCTGTGTTGAACCTTGGGGCGCTGGTGTTTGCTTTTGCGGGGATTTTCGCTTTGATTAGCACGTTGTTGAGTGTGCGGGGTGATGCGGTGGGGTGGTGTTTGACGGTGGTGTTGATTATGTATGTGTGGAACTTCCTGGCGCAGATCTGGTATGGCGGCGGTGGGGCGGGTAATTACTCGCTGTTTAAGTTTTATACGCCGACTCAGATTTTGCTGCATGGGCAGTTTGATGGGGGTGACCTGGCGGTGCTGGGTGGGATTGGATTGATGGGGCTGGTGGGTGCGGCGGTGGTTTTTTCGTTTCGCAGTTTTTCGGTCTGATTTGTGGCTTGATCGGGGGGCTTGGTTTCTTTCTGATTACAAAAAAATGGCCCGACAGATGTTGGTATCTGCGGGCCAGTTTTGTATTGGTTTGGTTAGTTTTTACAAGTTGGAGTCTAGGAAGCGGAGGACCTGTTCTGCCACATAGTTCTTGTCGCGGAAGGGGAGGTGGCCTTCGCAGGGGAGGACGAGCAGGCGATGCCATTGGCCACGGCTGGCGATGGTGTCGCGGAGCTTGAGGGCTTCCCATACGGGGACGTCGGCATCTTGCTGGCCGTGTACGATAAGGGTGCGGGGCATGTGGTTGGAGTTTGCGGCGTAGATGTCGGGCATGCCGCCGGAGAGTACGACGAGGGATTTGACGCGGGGATTGTTTGATGCGGCGCTGGAGCCGACGTATCCGCCGAGACTCATGCCCATGAGGCCGACGCGATGGGGGTCGACTCCGGGGAAGGCCTGTACGAACTCTACGCTGGCGCGGACGGTATCAACCCAGGGGGCGAAGGCGTGGGGATCGGGGAGGCCGCGATCGTAGGGGCCGGGGCGGGGGGCGAGGGGCTGGCCTTCATAATAGTAGACGATGAAGGAGGCGTAGCCTTTTGCGGCGAGGCTGCGGCCGATTTCGTCGTATTGGGCCTGGTAGCGGCTGCCGCCGTCTATGCCGTGGAGGAGGATGACGGCGGGGCTGGGACAGTTGGCCTTGGGGGTGTAGTATTTTACGGTGACGGGATGGCCGTAGGGGCTTATGAACTGGGTGCAGCCGGTGCTGATGTTGGGTCCGAAGAGGAGATCACCGAGGCCCTGGGCGGGTGCGGCGGTGGGTGTGGCGATGGCGAGGCTGAGGCCTAGCAGGGCCACGGACAGGGATTTTTTGATGTTGGAGATGCCTGTGAGGTTCATTGTGTCCATCCTTGAAGCGCATTAATTTCTGGCTGTGGCGAGTGCAAATTACGGGCCAATTTGTCGCGGCGCTTGACGTGAGGGTTTTGGTGTGGGTGGTTTATGGGCGATGATCTACGAAAAATTGCTTAGACGGCTGATTTTTTCTGCCTGGTCTGATCCCGAAGATGCTCATGAGCATGTGATGACGAATTTGCTGAGGCTGTCGCGCAGCAGGCTGATGTCTGGTGCGCTGGCGAGTTATGCTAATGTGTCGGACGGGTCGCTGCGGCGGAGGGTGATGGGGCTGGATTTCCGGAACCCGGTGGGGCTGGGGGGGGGATTTGACAAGAACGCGCGGGCGGTGCGGGGGTTTGAGGCGCTGGGGTTTGGTTTTATTGAGATTGGGACGGTGACGTGGCATGCGCAGCCGGGGAATCCGCGGCCGCGGGTGTTTCGTTTTCCGGAGGATGAGGCGATTATTAACCGGTTTGGGTTTAATAATGACGGGGCGGTGGCGGTGGCGGAGCGGCTGGCGGCGGATGGGGGGGAGCGTAAGGCGGTGTTGGGGATTAGCCTGGGGAAGAGCAAGATTACGCCGCTGGGGGAGGCGGTGGAGGATTATTTGAGGAGCTTGCGGGCGCTTTATGTTTATGGGGATTATTTTGCGGTGAATGTGAGTTCGCCTAATACGCCCGGGTTGAGGCAGTTGCAGGACAGGGGGGCGCTGGATGAGTTGCTGGCGGGGCTGGATGAGGAGTCTGAGGCGTTGCATCGGAGGCATGGTCTGGGCGGGGTGAAGGAGGGGGGGCGGCGGCGGAAGCCGATTGTGGTGAAGCTGGCGCCGGACCTGGAG
>CAYUGQ010000151.1:0-5660 GCA_964444305.1 uncultured Candidatus Sumerlaeota bacterium | reverse complement strand
GAAGATTTCGACTCTAGCAGCTTGGACGATGATGATGACGCCCTTTCGCTGGATGAGTTCGAAGAGGATTTTGATTCCGATAAGGTCTTGGAAGCGCTTGAAGACGACGATTATTTCTCGGGTGCGTATCCCGTAGCGACACTGCCGGGCGCTTTGGTGGGTGCGATTTTCAAAGATGGTCAATTAGTGGACAGCGCCTCTGCAGGGGATGATGTGGCCATCGTCGTGGATCAGACTCCCTTTTATGCGGAATCTGGCGGACAGGTGGCAGATACTGGCTGGATGACCGAAGGTAACTGCCGGGTTCGAGTTTATGATGTCCAGAAAAGCCCGGAAGACATCTATGTGCATTTTGGTGTCGTGGAAAATGGGTCGCTGACAAAGCGCAGCGTTCTCGATGCCGGTATTGATGTGGAGAGGCGCATGGACATCATGCGCAATCATACTGCCACACACCTGCTGCAGGGGGCGCTAAAGCGAGTTCTCGGGGCTCATGTTACGCAGCAGGGGTCTCAGGTGGGACCCGATTCTCTGCGGTTTGATTTTACGAATCCCGAGGCGGTTTCTCCGGAACAGTTGGAAGAGATCGAGCGCCTGGTTAACGAGCAGATCATGCTGGATTCTGTGCTGCAGGTGAACTGGATGAGCCGGGAAGAGGCTCGCAGCCTGCCGGGAATCATTGCTCCCTTTGGTGAAAAATATGGCCAGCGAGTGCGAGTGGTCGATATTCCTCAGTGGGACATGGAATTTTGCGGCGGAACGCATTTGCTGTCGACCGGAGAAGCTGGGCCGTTCCTTATCATCTCGGAAAGCGCCGTTTCGTCCGGTGTTCGCCGTATAGAAGCTGTGGCTGGACGTGGTGCGCTTGAGCTGATTCAATCCGAACGGATGATGTTAAAATCCCTGGCGGAAGAATTGAAAGTGCCGCGCATGAAAGTGATGGAGCGCCTGACCGCATTGCAACAGGAAGTGAAGCAACTGCGACGTCAGATGCAATCTCTACAAGCTGCGGCGAGCAGTGCTGATGCCGCCGGCGTGTTAGAGTCTGCCCCGGAAATCAACGGCGTCAAGCTGGTGGTTCACCAGTTTAGCGGCCTTGATGCTAAGGCTCTGCGGGAGACCTATGACTCCATAAAATCACGCCGTCCGGAAAACCTGTTTGCATTGCTTGGCAGTGTGCGCGATGGCAAGGCAGCGCTGATTGCCGGGGCTACAAAGGATGTTGCAACCAGGGGGATTTCTGCTGGTGATGTTATTCGCGCTGCGGCTCAGGCGGCAGGCGGCAGCGGTGGCGGCAAGCCGGAAATGGCCCAGGCGGGGGTAAAAGACAGTGATAAGCTGGGGGATGCCCTGAAGGCTGGTCACGATATGGCTAGAGAAAAGCTTCAGACAATATAATCGATTATTTTTTATTTGAAAGGCACAACAGGCGTATGACCTCCACAAAGCGGCGATTTGGTGTATTGACGGCGGGCGGAGACTGTCCGGGATTGAATGCGGTTCTTCGGGCAGTGGGTAAGACCCTTATCGGTCTGGGCCACGAAATGATTGGTTTTGAGGACGGCTTCCTGGGTATCCTGGAGCGCCGGTATCGCAATGTCAGCTTTGCGGATTTATCAGGCATCTTAACCAACGGTGGCACGATCCTGGGTTCCAGCAACCGTGATAACCCATTCATGTGGAGCCCGACCGCGCACCTGCCGGGAGGAGAACCCGCAGCGGATCATTCAGATGTGGTTGTACAGGTCCTTGATGAACTTAGGCTGGAAGGTCTGATTGTTATCGGCGGCGATGGATCCATGACCATGGCAAACCGCCTGATGGACGAAAAAGGCCTGAAATGCATTGGCATTCCCAAAACCATCGATAATGACCTTTCGGCAACGGACGTAACTTTCGGATTTGATACCGCCGTTCAGACTGCCACGGAATGCATTGACCGCATTCACTCCACGGCCATGAGTCATCACCGGGCGATGGTAGTGGAACTTATGGGGCGCTATGCAGGCTGGCTGACGCTTTACGCAGGCGTGGCCGGCGGAGCAGATGTGATCCTGATCCCGGAAATTCCATACACCATGGATTCCATTGCAGACAGCATCAAAAAGCGTTCTCAGGTAGGCAAGCGGTTCAGCATTATTGCCGTCGCAGAAGGAGCTAAGCCTCACGGTGGCTCGGTGACAGTAAGCAAAGTAATAGCCAGCAGCCCTGATCCGATCCGTCTGGGTGGGGTAGCCCACCGGCTGGCGGAGGAAATCGAGCAGGTGACAGGCGTGGAATCCCGCGCCACCGTATTGGGTCATATCCAGCGCGGTGGTACGCCAACAGCGCAGGATCGCCTCCTATCGACCGGTTTCGGGCATACCGCCGCATTGCTGGCCCATAACAGCGACTGGGGTAAAATGGCCAGCTATCGCTGTGGAGAATTCATTTCCGTACCGTTGAAAGATTGTATCCGGGAAATGCGGACCGTGCCGCTGGATCATCCCTATATTCACGGAGCCCGTGCTGTGGGAACATCATTTGGCGATGGGGTGGAGTAAGGCTATAACGCGTGGTAAGTTGAATCCCGGCAGAAAAACGCTGGGGTTTTGACAAGCCATTCTGGCTTTAAGAAAAAAGGGAATGGTGCCGGAGACAGGACTTGAACCTGCACAGCCTTTCGACCGCTAGAACCTGAATCTAGTGCGTCTGCCAATTCCGCCACTCCGGCACATCAGGCAAGTGGCTATTACCAGCCCTGCCGCTTGATCATTCAGAACGATGTCGGATTTCGATGCAGATTTTTTGAGGGTAGAAATTTTACGGATTTTTCCTGTGGACAGCCTGTGGAAATCTGCTTGACGCTTGGAATAGTTCAGGGCTGATTAGTAGCTATATTGCATCTTCCCCGGGGAGGCCGCCCCACATGTTGTGCCCATACTGTGGACATTTGGAAAGCAAAGTTGTCAATTCACGACAGAACCCGCGCAGTGATGCGATCCGGCGCCGGCGGGAATGCTTGCAGTGCGGTCATCGGTTTACCACGTTTGAGATGATTGAAAAAACACCGATCATCGTCGTGAAGCGGGACGGCAAGCGAGAGGCTTTCGACCGGGAGAAAGTCATCAAGGGCGTATTGCGGGCATGTGAAAAGCGGCCGGTGACGGTGGATCAGGTGGAAACACTGGTTCAGACTGTGGAAAAAACCATGCATAATAACATGGAAAAAGAAGTCAGCTCGTTAAAGATCGGGGAGATGGTTCTTCAGCAGCTTCGCGCAATTGATGAAGTGGCCTACGTGCGCTTTGCCAGTGTGTATCGCCAGTTTCACGACATCAGTGAATTCAGCCAGGAACTGAAAGATCTGATGAAATCAGAAGCATAGATCGCTATTTAGTTCTTGCCAGATGGCATTTAATTGGGGTTAGTCACGGGCATAAATTGCGGCGTCGTGCGAAATCCATTTCGCTGAAATGTTAGGATGAAGGATCCCGTTAAACCTTATGCCATCGATCAACTATGCGTTCAAGGAAATCACCTGTAAAATCGTTTACTACGGCCCGGGAGCCGGCGGTAAAACCACGAACCTGCATTATGTGCATGGTAATGTCCCTTCGAAACACCGGGGAGATCTCGTCTCGCTGGCGACAGAGCAGGATCGAACGCTGTTTTTCGATTTTCTGCCGCTGGATATCGGTGATGTTAAGGGTTTTAAGACGAAATTCCAGCTTTACACTGTGCCGGGACAGGTGTATTATAATGCTACGCGTAAGCTGGTTTTGCGTGGCGTGGACGGCATCGTGTTTGTGGCCGACAGCCAGGCCAGCCGGTTTCAGGACAGCATCGACAGCCTGAAAAACCTGGAGGAAAATCTCCGGGATTACGGGCTCGACCTGGAGACAATTCCCTTCGTAATGCAATACAACAAGCGGGACCTGCCGGATGCTCTACCTCTGGAAGAACTGCGTGCGGCGCTGAATCCCGACGGCAAATTCCCGGAATATGAGGCCGTGGCAACAGATGGCACAGGATGCCGCGAGTCGCTGCGGGATGTCGCTGGGCAGATTTTAAAGAAGCTGAACGCCACAGCCAATATCGTCTCCGATGAGCAGGTGGTGAGCGAACGCCTGGGGGTCGCCGGCTCAGGCCCGGCTGCCGACTCGGCGGAAGGCAAAGTGAGTCAGGCGGATCAGCGGGCTCCGCAACTTGGCATCGTTCAGGATTCTGCATTCACGTGGAACGGAATGAAGCTGGGATCGGGAGAGATCCGGCTGGAATCCCGTCGAAACGATCGTGGCGAAATGGAATATGACCTCAACACCGGCCACCGTGTCTTCGGCATGAAGAAATCGCTGACGCGGATGATGCGCTATGTTGGGGAAGACACCCACACGGCGGATGGCGTCGACCGGACGTATCACGTACTGCGCGATGCAACCGCTGGCATCGGCGGCAAGCGCGTGGCGGCCTATGTGGAAAAAGGTCAGGGGATGGACCGGATTTACTTGGTCTACCCGGCAGTCGCCGGTGAAATGAAAGCCGGCCCGGACGGGGAAAGCAACCCCTTCTGATCTGTCAGATCATTACTTGATACTCAATCTCTGCCAGACATTTGACTGCTGGGGCGACCGGACCATGCCACGTCTTTCTGATAAAGTTTGTCTTTATCAAACAGAATGGTCAAGACGCCGTTTCCATCGATGCACGACCACTGGTACTCATCGAGCTCAATTTTTACTGGACCTACATAAATTGAAAAAGATCGGATTGGTGCTCCGGGTCCAATAATTTTTTCCACTTGGCTGATCGACATGGCGGCCGTAAGGCGTTTGACTTTTTCAGGCGTAACGATGCCATACGTCAAGGCATCAGTTTTTTCGATCAAGAGCCGCCGGGCGGCCTGTTGTTTGGCCAATTCTGCGTTCTCTCGATTTATATATAGCTTTAGCTCCTGCTCACAGGCTTCCGCTTCTATATAAAATCGCGATGCGTAGTAATCATAGTTATGAACGCATATCCAATAATCCGACTGAGCGTTTAGATAAGCCGTAGTGTTCTTCGTCGACTTAAGGGTCTCGGCTTTTTTTAAATGTTGTTGTGCCAGGGACTGATACTTTTCTAGCTTTTCTTTCTGGCTGGCAAAAGCTCTCTGTATGCTTCTTGCAGAAACATTGTGTTTCGTTTTGAACTCGGATGCCTTGGTTAAGGCTTGTTCAGTGAAGAAGGGGTTTCGTTGTACGTCCGTCGTATTGAAATTCTGCAGGACTTTCTTCAGTTCAGCCTGAGCTCGACTGTGCTGTTGGCGGTACCGGTTGGCGATTTCTTTTTGTTTATTATAACTCTCGGTGGCTTGCTGATATTGGGCATCAGCCCGGTCGAGCTCGGCCTTTATAAGGTCGGACCGGCTTTCTTCAAACGTCGGTGTACCTTTAGCCAATGCTGGCGAACCGGAGTGTGCAGTAACATTTTCACTGACGCATCCGGAAAGGAATGTTAAGAATTTGGAGAGCAAGGACTGTCGTAAGTATGCAAACGGGGCCCTTGCGAACAAGCACTGTTTTATAATGGATCGCCACTGAGATTCCTGTAGATTTGGTATTCATGCGACAACTTCAAGGCAGGTGTGAAGTCTGAGGCACTGATTATGGACCGGGATTATTTTGAGTCAAGAACTTTCC
>CAYUGQ010000150.1:0-5713 GCA_964444305.1 uncultured Candidatus Sumerlaeota bacterium | reverse complement strand
CCTGATCGTCGCAGTCCCAGAGCGTGACGCCGTTCTGCACGTCGCCGAGGTTCATCTCGCGGCGGTAGTCGAACGGGCCGGTGAACGGGACAGAGCGGAACTGAGCAGCGAAGGGGCGCTCGTCACGACCCTGCGAATCGATCGTGCGATCGACAGCGTTCGGGCCGCAGTAACACGCCGCTGCGGTGAGTGCCCCCAGCGCGTCCATCTGGTCCTTCGGCTGGGACATGATGATCGTGTTCTCGATCGCGCTGTTGCGATTCGAGACAGCCTTCTTGTCGCCGTGCCGGAGGATGGTTGCGAAGGTCTGACGAACATCGCCAGCCACCCCTGATGCGAGGCGGTGGATGCGCTGCCAACTCTCGACGGCGAGACGCTCGCCCTGCTGGACGCCCGTGTTCGAGGCCGAGGCGATGATGGCAAGAGGCTCGCCGCCGTTGCCACCGGGGAGCGACTGGTCGCCACCCACGGAGCCGAGTGCAGCAGCGAGAGCCTCAGGCGTGGTCTCCTTGTCTCCCTCCTTGTCACCCTCTCCGTCCTTGTCGGCAGGCTTGTCGTCCTCGGAGGGCTTGTTGTCCTCAGCGGGCTTGTCACCCTCCGTGGACTTGTCACCCTCTCCGTCCTTCTCGCCGTCCTTGTCCTCGGCGTCGGTCTCGTCGGCCTTCTCAGCCTCGCTCTCGGCGGCCAGCTCGGCAGCAAGTGCCTCGGCCTCCTTGGCGTCCTTGACCTTCGCCTCGATCTCGATGCGCTCAGCCTTGAGAGCGCGCAGCTCCTCCAGCTCGGCATCGCCGATTTCGCCAGCGGAGATCGCGGCAGCTCGCTCGCGGATCTCGGCAAGTCGCTTCAGCAGCTCATCCACTTGAATCTTCTCCTGTGTCTTAGTTCGGCGATGCCGTGGTTCGTTCCGAGTATATGCGCGGTGCTCTACTCGCTGTCATTGACGATGGCGGCGGTCAGCTCCTCAGCCTCTCGACGACGCTCGTTGTCCTCGATCTTCGTGAGCCGATCGTTCATGGCGTTCACTGCCGCGACGATGGGATCAACCGGCTTGTCATCTTCTGCTGATGCAGTCACCGGCTTCCCGCAATCGCAGAGCACCTTCGAGGTGTCAGAGCATGCCGCGCAGGACGCAGCAGCAACGATCGTCGGCTCCGTGGCGTCGTCAGTTGCCGTCTCGCCCTTGCACTTCTCACACATGTCGTTCTCCTTCACCGGGGGTTCTGCCCGAGCATACATTGCAAGGATGTCGCCTCCATCGCTGACACCCCATGCGGCTGAAGCTGCGAGCGTTTTCATTGAGCCAGCGGCCTGAGCCACCTGTCCGGCGTTCGCCATCGCAAAGCCCGGCAGGCTGACGAAGCAAGCACCAGCGAAGTCGTACCCCGCATCCGTCTCCCGCCATGAGTTGAGCCAGCGCCAATCGCCAGACACCGGAGACGCGAGGATGTGCGCCACGTCCAGCTCGGAAGCATCAGGCCAGAGCGCACCGCTGAACCAGATGCCGTTGTCATCGGCTCCGTACCGGACGCGCATCATCTGCGTCGAGATGTGCTCCTGATAGTGAGCCGCCGCTGCTTCCGGGCTTGCCTGAAGGTCAGCGTGACCAGAGCCGCCGATGTTCGCCGTGGCGACCAGCGTGCCCTCTGCCGTCTGTGTCTGCCCCTGATGGGCGTACTCGAAGTTCGATGGCGACTGGCGAGGAGGGGTCACGCAGCCGGGCGCTCCGGCGTGGCATGTGTCGTACAGGGCGACGTACCCGTACACTCGTCCGGTCGGCGTGCCATCCTCGTTCGTCTCCAATGTCAGGCGACGATCCGTGGGGATGTCAGCCGGTCGATCGAACCATGCAGCGGGGGGATGAAGTGGGAAGCTCATGCCCCGAGCTTACCGAGAAAAGGTCGGGGGGCCGCGCTGCCCGGCGCTGACCCCCCTGATCCGCTGCCCCAGCGGATATGCCCCCAGATGGGCGCAGCGAGCGTACCACGACGGCGTAGCTTCAGGCGACCATCATGGCCCAGCCGGAGACTAGCGCTGCACGTTCCGATCGCCCACCGGCTCACCCTCGCTGCCACGGAAGTTCGCCCCCGGCATTCGTACAGCTCCGTCCGGCTGCGTCCCCTTGGATGGGTTGGCCTGCTGGTTCGCAAAGGGGTGAAGGTCGAGATCTGGATTGAAGCCCGTCTCGCGCAGAGCAGCCTCGGCGTTGAGCGCGTGGAGAGCATGCAGGCGGATCGCTGCGTCAGTCCGGTCAGGCTTGACGATGACCTTCGTCGCATCGACCACAGCGGTCAGCTTCCCTGTCACGCCGAGAGCCTCCCCAACCGGACGAATGAAGTTCACCGTGAGCGCATCGACAACAGTCTGGGCGAGCGGCTGGAGGTAGTACTGCCAAGTGTTCTGGTCGACCTTCCAAGCAGCCCAGTGGTTCGCCTCACCCATGCCGGTGATGATCTCTGAAGGAAGGTCGATGCCCGCGGCGTAGCGGCTGCGGTATGCCCCCATGCGATCGGCGAATCCCTTCGCGTCATCGTTGCGCTCCATGAGGACGTGACGGATGCTGTCTGCTATCTCTGCCGATCCGAACATGACGAGCGGAACGATCGCATCCTGCTGGTTGCGGTTCGTCACACTGTCAGTCATCGCATCACGAAGACGCGCCTCGAAGTGCTGCTGACTTCCCGGCTCCGGCTCGCCCCCGTCGAGATCGGGGTCGTCCGTGAACTCGTCGTTCGGGATGTAGAGGATTCCGGCTCCTGCCAGACGCGACTGGGCAACTGCCGTGTCAGCGATCTGGTGGACGTACATGCTCTCCAGAAGATCGAGCATGGCCCTGTGCGTAGACCACGCCGCGTACTTGTCAGACGGGTCTGGTCGGTAGATCCGGAACCACACCCAGTTGTCTGCCAGCTTCTCCCACTTACCCTCCGGCGTTCGCACTTCGAGGGGCTTGTTCGGCTGGTGCTTGTAGTCGCTCTTGCCGTAGCTCTCCCAGCGGAAGTTCTTGCGGTCGAAGGCGACAATCATCTCGCCGACAAGGAACAGGTTGTTGCAGACGCGGCTCATCGGGAAGCTCGTGAGCAGATCCTCGATCGTGTCCGTCGTGCGATTCTTGCTATCCCCTTCGAGCACGCTGATCTCGATGTTGCTCGTCGTGTTCTCAACGAACCGGCCAGCATGGATGACCTCGGGGATGGAACCGGAGAACGCGAGCACTCGCTTCTGCCAGTCCTCGGTTCGGCGCATGATCGCATCAGGGGTTGCCGGAGATCCCCCCTGAATCGTCCCGCCCGCTGCCGCCACCATTGGGCGCTTCGACTTGCTCTTGAACACGTCCATCATTCCCATGACCCGAGCCTACCTTTTGCTGACGCCTGCGCCACCGGCTGTCGCAGCGTGAGCAGCGACCGTTCGCTCGATACGGCACCTTGTTGGTTCCACACTCTACGCAGTGGGAGTGCCGCATGGCCCACTTCGATTCGGCCATCGGTCGGTAGTCAGGATCGTTGCGCCGCTTGTAGCAGGTCGAGCACATCCCAGCGGCCATGTACGTCCGGTTCGACCTGAAGCACTTGGAGCAGTACGGCTGACCGTGTGGCCCCCACGCGGGACGATCCTTCTCAATCTCGTCGTGGATGAGTGACAGCTCATCGTTCCAGTCGAGGCCGGAGAACAACTCGTCGACTACATGCAGCTTCGTGTTCTCTCCGCTCGCTGCTCGCTGACGGATCTTCCTGACCATCTCGTCGTGCACTCCGGCGATGCGGCAGATCTCCGTGTCGTTGTACTGGATCTTGTCCGGGAAGCGAGCGTCGATGATGTCGATGATGCGCTTGGCGTCGATTCGATCTGGAGCCGTGAATGCGGCTGCCTTCTGAACGCGCTCCCTGTTCTTGCGGCGATGCCTGCGCGCTCTCTCTGCTTCTCGCTTCAGAACATCGGGGGATCTCTTTCGATGCTCCTTTTCGCGTGTGAGGTGGCAGTCGATGCAGCTTGTCAGGAGGCCGTGAAGAGAAGGCACCGTGTTCTTGTAGAAGCCACCGCGCCCTGTCCACCACTCGCACTTGTTGCAGCGGAACAGCTCAAGGCCATCGATCTCCACCCGAAGGAATGGCTTGATGCGCCTGCTGCTGTGTCGAGCAATGATCGCGTCACAGACGTTGTACTCGAAGGGCGGGTTCTTGCGAGACGGGTCCATTCCTTCACGTCGACGGATGCGACCCTCCTTGCTCCACGTCCTGATGGTCTGAGAAGCAAGGAACTTGAACATGCCCGCGATGTCATTCGACGGTAGCCACTGGTCCTCATGCTTCTCGACCAGAGCGTCTACGTTCTCGTCGGTGATCTCGATCTTCTGCATGCGTAGATTCTATGCAATCCACTTCAAGCAGTTCAAGAAGATCATGGCCGCAAGGCCGGAAGGGGTCAGTTGTTGCTGGCGATCTCAGCGACGTGCTGCTCGTGAGCTGCCATGACCATCTCCATCCGAGCGGTGTCAATCTTCAGGAGAGCGTGCGTCATGTTCGCATGCTGAAGCTGGATCGAGATGAGCGTCTCCACCCGGAAGGTGAACCATCCGATGATGACTGACAGATAAGGGTCTGACCACTTGCCGTAGGCGAGGGCACCGATGATTGCTGCGAGAAGGACGTTGAAGAAGGCGATCATGTATAGAAGGATACAGTAAAGCCCCGTCCGAAGACGAGGCTCTGTTGCGACGTGGTGCACCATGTCGCCCTGCCTTCACCGAGGAGCTGGTGAACTCATTCGTGACCCTCAGTGTCGTGCGTTGGCCGCTACCCGGCTCTTTTTGCTGCGCCTTCCTGTGACCCATCGGAGCTACCAATGCAGGAAGGAAGCGTTCACCAAAGACCCGGAACCATCATACAGAAAAACCCCCCGCCTTGAAGCAGAGGGTTTCCTGTGGACAGATCAGAAGCGCGGTAGCCCATCTTCCCTATCCGGCTGGATCATCCGCCGAGGCGGTAGACCCTTGCGAGCTTCCCTGATGGTCAACCCGCAAACGGATTGCTGGACCGGAAGGAACAGCGACACCGTGGAGGGAACGGTATCAGCGCCCCGGCAGCCCTGTCAAGGGGTGACCGTCCACCCATCAGCAGTCCTGCCAGACGGAGCGCCGCTGTCGCACCATGCGGGGATTCGTCTTCCCTTCAGCCCTCGCCTCACGCAGTCCGATCTCCGCGACCTCTCGGTTCCGCATCGGGCGGCTGTAGATCGGGATCGGCAGCGCCTCGCTTCCGTAGACGACGTTGTAGACCCAGAAGCTCTCCAGCTTCGGCGGGATGGGCGTGTCTCCGATCGGTGCGGCGGCCTCGGGCTGGACGTACTCCTCTGCCATCAGTCGCTCCACATCGTTCCGCTGTTGCTGACGTGCATTGGCCCGCCATGTCCTCTGCGGAGCACGCACGCCTTCGTCCCGAACGTGGCGGTGCACATCCGGGTGAGGCCATCGAACTCGCCTCTCTGGTAGAGCACGACGACGGCAAGCAGGCAGGTCGACTGCGTGAGCATGTGCCGGGTGACATCTCCCGTTCTCCAGTCCTCGAAGCCGCCAGCGCCGAGGTACTCGTCGAGCAGCTCCTCAATCACTTGCTTGATCTCGCTCATGGGAACCACCACCGGATCGTCTGCTTGCAGCGGGTGCACTGGTACGTCGGGCGACCGCTAAGCCGGTAGTCGAACGGCGGGACGTGCC
>CAYUGQ010000149.1:0-5723 GCA_964444305.1 uncultured Candidatus Sumerlaeota bacterium | reverse complement strand
CAGAATGTTGCTCAGCGCCTGACCAGCGTAGTTGGGTCTGCCAGTCAGAATGCCAAGTGGGGCGTTTTGGTGGAGGTGACGGGTAGCAGCGAACCTTTGTTTAAGATAAATGAAAATGAGGGGTTGATCCCGGCCAGCAATCGCAAGTTGTTTACGGGGGCTTTGGCGCTGGAGTATCTGGGGCCTGAATGGGTTTTCCGGACGTATTTGTATCAGACGGGCAGCCTGGCGCCGGATGGGACGCTGAATGGAAACCTGGTGATTGTGCCCAGTGGTGATCCGACTTTTTCTAAGGAACTGTTTAAGTCGGCTCCGGCGGACTGGGTTTTCCGGGACTGGGCAAAGAAGGTGGAGGAAGCAGGAATTAAGCGGGTTACTGGTGACCTGCTGGTGGATTGCAGCAATTGGGATATGGGTGACATGTCTCCGCGAGGATGGGCTGACCGCGTGATGAATGATTCTTATGCGCCGCAGACGAGCCCTCTTACGATTAACAAGAATTTGACGAACATCGTTTTGACGCCGGGTAGAAGTGGGCAGCCGGCGAGCGTTAGTTTTATTCCTGCGGCGACGGGTTATCCGGTGGTGAACAAGACGGTGAGTGGCCGTGAGGGTACCAGCCGGGCGAAACGGCTGGAGAATACGCATATTGAAGTGACGGGAAATGTTAACGAGAAGAAGACGATCTGGTCTTTGCCCATTGACCGCCCGACGCTTTATGCTGCGGCGAATTTCCGTCATCATTTGTCTGAGAATGAGATTCCTATTGATGGGTCGGTCCGGATTATTACGGCTCCGGGTTCGCTTCCTAATCCCACTACGCAGAATGTGATCGCTATGGTGCAATCGCCTCCGCTGATTGAGATTGTGGATTACATGATGAAGCGCAGTGATAACCACATGGCTGAACAGATTTATGTTGCGGTAAGTCATGCGCGGCTTGGGCGGGGCAGTTATACGAACAGCTTGCGCCTGGAGCAGGAAATGTTGCGGCGGGCGGGGATTGATCCGGCACGGCTGAAGATTTATGATGGATCGGGATTGAGTGAGGCTAACCGTGTGGCGGCGGCGGATGTTGTGAAGCTGCTTAATTATATGAGCACTCACCAGTATTCCAAGGAGTTTTATAACTCGCTGGCGATTGCGGGACGTGATGGTACGTTGCGTAACCGGATGCATGATATTCGCGGGCGTGTTCACGCGAAAACGGGGACGATCCGGGCGGTTAAGACTCTTTCTGGCTTTGTTTCGCTGAATGACGGTCGGCTTGTGAGCTTTTCGTTCCTGGTGAACCAGCATAGCTCGAACCCCCAGGGCATCCACGACAGGCTCTGCCGGGTTTTGGCTCGTTTGGTGTTGTAAGCTGTCTGCCGGTAGTTCTTCCATAGTGCCGGACGTGCTGCGGAAAGTTGCTGTGGTGCTGGAGATGATCAAGTTTCAGCATACGATATTTGCGCTGCCTTTTGCTTTGGCGTCGATGTTGATGGCTGCGGGTGGGTGGCCTTCGCTTTGGGAAATTAGCTGGATCCTGGCGGCGTGTGTTTTTGCCCGGACGGCGGCGATGAGTTTTAACCGCTGGGCGGACAGAGAACTGGATGCGCGGAATCCGAGAACGGCTGACCGGGCGATTCCGGCGGGGTCGCTGGATGCGACTTTTGTGTTGTTGTTTACGGTGGTGGCTGTGGCGGGGTTTGTGTTCAGCGCGGCAATGCTAAACGGGCTGGCGCTGATTCTTTCGCCGGTGGCGCTGCTTTTTCTGCTGGGTTATTCTTACGCCAAGAGGTTTACAACGATGGCCCATTTTATCCTTGGGGCCGCGCTGGCGCTGGCGCCTGTGGGTGCATGGGTGGCGATCCGGGAAGAGATTGGAATTCCTGCGGTGCTGTTGGGATTAGGGGTGATGCTGTGGACGGCGGGGTTTGACCTGATTTATGCTTGCCAGGATGTGGATGTGGATCGGGAGGAGGGTTTGTTTTCAATCCCGAGCCGATGGGGTCCGGGGGCAGCGCTGAGTTTTGCGCGGGGTCTGCATGTGATGGCGATTGCCTGCTTTATTCCGGCGGGATGGCTGGCTTTTGGGGGCACTCCGATTTTCTATTATGGGGGTGTGGCGGCGGCTTCTGCACTGCTGGTGGCGGAGCACCTGGTGGTGGATCCGCAGGACATGCGGCGGATCAACATTGCTTTTTTTACGATTAACAGTTGGGTGGGAGTGACGATCCTTGCGGGCACGCTGATGCAGCTTTTCTTTTCGTAATGGCCTGGTTTGCGCGATGCTGATTAAATCGCTGATGGTGCGAAATTTTCGTAACCTCCATGACATGGAAACCCATTTCAGCGGGGGGCTGAATGTGATTTATGGCAGGAACGGGCAGGGCAAGACGAACCTGTTGGAGGCGATTTATCTGCTGGTTACGGGGCGGAGTTTTCGTACGACGAATGAATCGGAGCTGATTCCGTGGAATGTGTCGGAGTATCCTGGGACCCTGGTGCGGGCGCTGGTGCAGAAGTCGGCAGGTGAAGAGCAGCTTGTTTATTTTTTTGACGGAAAGAACAAGCGGGTGCTGGTGGATGGGAAGCCTATAGCGCGGCTGGCGCACCTGGTGGGGCGGTTGAATGCGGTATTGTTTACGCCGTCTGATTTGCTGCTGGTGCGGGGTGCGCCGGGATTGCGGCGGCGTTTTCTGGATATTGCTATTGGCCAGACGGATCGGCTTTATATGGATTCGCTGCAGGAGTATCAGCAGGTGCTTCGGAACCGCAATGCAATGTTGAAACAAATTACGCTGAGGGGTGGAGCGCAGGCGAAGCGGGGTGAGGGTGACGGAAGAGGTGTGTCGCCGGAGGTGATGACTCAGCTAGATGTTTATGATCAGCAACTGGCGGCGGCGGGGGCTGTGATCATGAAGGCGCGGCAGGGGGCACTGGAGGAGATCAGCCTGGCGGCGGCGGAGGATTATCATAAGATTGCTTTGCAGGACGAGGAGCGGCTTGAGCTGAGCTATTTGCCGGATGTGCCGCTGTGTGCGGGGGGTGAGGTGGAGGAGTTTTCGCGGAATTTGCTGCAACTTCTCAAGAGCAGCCGAGGGGATGATTTGCGGCGGCTGGCTACGTTGAGGGGTCCGCACCGGGATGATTTCGAGTTTCGGATTAAAGAGCGTCCTGCGCGGCAATTTGCGAGTCAGGGTCAACAGCGGAGCGCGGTGCTGGCTCTGAAGTCGGCGGAGATGCAGTACCTGTTCCACCATACGGGTGAACGGCCGCTCCTGATGCTGGATGATGTGATCAGCGAGTTGGATACGGAGCGGAAGGCGGCGTTTTTGGATACGCTGGGGCCGGAGGTGCAGACGTTTATCACGACGACGGATCCGGACACTGTGACGGCTCATGTGAAGGCGGAGCAGCTTTTACGGATCGCGGATGGGAAGCTGGCCTGATATTTTTGAGGCGCGGGAGGGCGGGTTAATTATTCTCCGGATGCGGCTTTTCGATGGCGGAAAACGGGATGTCCATGATGCGGTACTTTTCCCAGCCGGGATAGTCGAAGTGCCACCATTCGGAGGGGTAAACTGTGAAGCCGTGGGCTTCCATGGCGCGGCGAAGGATGTCGCGATTTTTGCGGCTTTGGTCGGTGCCGCCGTCGTAGGTGGGGTAGGCGCGCCTGGTGAATTCGTCGTAGTCGGTGGGCATTTCTACGGGTGCACTGGTTTTGAGATCATACATGGACAGATCGACGGCGCAGCCGCGATTGTGGCGGGAGCCTTTGGCGGGATCGGCGACGAACTCGCGTTTTTCGGGGGGCGTGATGTCCCAGAAGCGTTTGGTGACGGACCATGGGCGGTATCCGTCGTAGACGATGAGGCCGAGGCCTTGTTTCTGCAGGTCGTCGTGGACGCGTTTCAGGGCTTCGGCGGCGGGGCGCTGGAGAAAAACACGGGCTTCGGGATAGACTTGCTCGCCGGCAAAGTTGTCTTTGGTGGCGTAGCGGACGTCGAGTTTGATGCGGGGATCGAACTGAGAGAGGTCGACGAGATCGGGCGGCAGGAATTCACCGGTTTCACGGGGTGGCTCGAGAACGGTAGTGGTGCCGTTTTCGTTGGTGACCGTTGGCGGCGGGACAATTTGTGCGGTAGCAGGGCCTGTTGTCGTCATTAGAACTCCCAGGGAAACTTTGATAAGAAATTTCATTTCTTATGCCTTAATGTTATTTCAATCCTGAAACGATTTTGATATTCCGTGATTATCAAAATGACATTTACTGAAGCTATATTTGTTTGGCATATTTTGCGGAGGTGAAGAGATTATGGAAAACTCGCGTCCCAAGACGCTGGCGGAGTGTTTTGAGTGGCTGGAAGAAAATCTTTCGCCGGAAGAAATAATGGGTCTGCAACAGCTCTCGAAGGAAGAGCTGTGGCAGACCCATCAGATTGTGCGGCGGGTGAATGAAGAGCTATTGCAGGATAACGCCGGGCTGGAGCAGATGCTGGACGGCTCGGCGTTTTGTGACAACCCGAATATGGCCAATCAGATTGTGACGGCTTTTTGGGATCATCTGCAAATGAAAGGGCCAAGCCGGTGAAAGCGTGGCCGTGATGTATTAGTAGCTCTTGCGCTGGTACTGGTCGTAATCGCCCCAGTAATTGTCGGTGCGGGGATGAGACACATGGCCGTATAGCCAGCGCTTGCGTGGCTGTGATACGCAGTGGTGAACAGGGCGCGCAACGCCGTATTCCACTCCCCGACCCAGCGCATGGAACGGATAAGACAACAGGCGAAATGGATGTGCGCTGCTGCCGCTGTCAAAGCTATGGGCCTGTGCTTCGCCGGGTGTGACAGCCAGGGCGGCCACGGCTGCGCAGGTGAGCCCAAACAATTTTACCGATTTCATGCTAAGGTGCCTCCAGATCAGTATGTAGAGTGAACTTCAGCGACAGGGGTTAGGCAAAGTAAAGCTTAAACTGCTGTTCCTTAAAGGCTTGGACTTTGCTGCTTTAAATTGTGTCAGTTGATGGGCACCTCTGAGATTTTCAGGCCGAGGCGTTTGGCGTCGGTGAGGAGACATTTCCTTAAATCGGTGTCGGCGGCGTTGAGGTCGGAAAAAATTTCACCGTGATAGGCTTTCATGCCGAGGGCAAACTGGCCGGGCCACTCCCCTGCCCACACGAGATCTGATGTTTCGAGTTCTTTGAAGAGAGCGTCGATCTTGTCCAGAGTGATGGTGCCGTTTGAGGATCGAATCAGGAGGACGCGCTGGACGACGGCGCGGCTGAAGACGCGGCGCAGAGCATCGCGGCAGGCTTCGGAGAGCATTTCGCTCATCTGGGCGGCGAGAGCGAATCGGGCGGCGAGGTCGGCGTCGACGTCTTCCAGGATTTCGCCGGCTTCGGGCGGGTTGTGAAACATGTAGAGGGTGCCGCCCTGCCAGTCCATCAGTTCGGTGCAGAGGGCCATGGCGGGTGCGGCGGCGAGGGCGTCGGGTTCGTCGGCCAGATCTGCCATTAAGATTAAGACGTTTTCAAATTCGGGTACGGGTATCCAGTCACTCATTTACCTATTTCCGTGGTTGCAGAATCAAACGGGCAACAAAAATGCTTACAGTTGAAGCGTTGTTTATGAGCTATCTTTTGAGGAGCAGTTATTTGTCCGTGCGTGAAAAGAGCGAAATTGAACCCAGCCGGCAGGATTCGGTGTGGAATCGGATGCGTATGAATGAACGCTGGGGA
>CAYUGQ010000148.1:1312-5738 GCA_964444305.1 uncultured Candidatus Sumerlaeota bacterium | reverse complement strand
TACTGCAACGCCGTCCGGTAATCCCCCCGGCTCGCATACTGCTGATGAAGCGTATCCAGCATAGATGTCGCGCGGTTCGTAATATTATATCGGTGATTCAGGTCCGTATCCCCGATATACTCCAGAAATACCGGCAACGCCTGCTCATACTGCTGCAGCTTAAACAGCGCCTCCGCACCCTTCATCCTCTCATCCGGGTCCGACGACTCCAGGTAATATGCCGACATTTCCTGCAATTTCGTCGGATCACCCTGAAACGTCCGAATCAAAAGCTGTTTCGCCCGCGCATTCTCCGGATCAATCTTTAACACTTCGTTAAACTTGTTCGCAGCCTCAGCCGTGTTCTGAAAATCATACAGGTGGATACCCCACTGCAGAAACAAATCCGCCAACGCCTTATCATACTGAGCCCGCGCCGGACTCACCTCGCTCGGCTCAATCGTCCGCATCAGGTTATAGGCAGCCTCAAAATTCTTCTGAGCCCCCAACTGGCGCACCTGTTCCAAAATCCGACGCGCCCGGGCATCCAAAGCCATTTGTCCCTCAGCCCGCTGATCCTCAAGGCCCCCCCGAGCCTGCTGCGCCTTCTGCTGCAAATCAATATTGCCCGGATCAGCCTGCAGACCCTCCTCATAAGTCTCCAGCGCCTTCTGAGGATTCCCCGCCGTCAAATACTGGTCACCAAGCTGCACATAGCTCTCGCCAACAGACGTCGTCTCCACCCGCGAAATCCTCCCGCGCGGAATCGTCAGGTCACCCGCCGTAGTCCGGATAGTCACATTCTGCGTATCCGTCCGGCTTTGAATGATCACACCCACCTGCCTCTGACCATTCGTAAGATGCAACACGTCAGCCGTAGCCACACCGCCCATCATAATAGCAGACACAGCCAGGCCCATCGAAGCCCATTTTTTCATATTCAACTTTGGCAATCCTCTAAATGCACTCACGGCGGTATACCCCGGTGAAGAATTCACGCAAAATTCGAGCGCGACTTAATAACATTCCAGCACAAAGTGAAAACGCAGAGCGTTCCCTAAGTACAAGAAGAATTTTGACCACAACCCTACTTGTCTGTCACTTCAAAACCCCACTCAACGCGAAATCACCCGTCGAGCAAACAAAACCCCATCCCCATAAGCCTCATCCGTATTCGTCTTAGGGTCCCGCAAATCAGCAATATGCACACCCCGCCCCGCCGAATGGATAATCCGCGAACCACCCAGGCTGATAGCCACATGACTGATCCGCCCATTATCCCGCGCAAAGAAAATCAAATCCCCCGGCTCAGCCTTCTCCAACACATCCTGCCCCCACGCCACCAGCAATCCGCTCGTAGCCTGCTGCACAGAATCCCTCGGGATAAACGAACCCGTCGACCGCATGAAAAACTGCGAAAACCCACTGCAGTCAATTCCCTCATCCGTCACACCGCCCCACACATAAGGCGTATCCATAAACGGCTCCATCAGTTTCACAATCTCTTCCCCGGAAAACTTCGGACGCATATCCACAACCGCCGCCCCCGCCGGAATCCCTCTCCCGTCAAACAACTTCCAGCCATCCTCCGGGCCACCATACACAAAAGCCCCGGCCGGCACAGTCGTCCCCTCATCCCCCAGCCTCACAGGCAATGTAATCATCCCATCCGGCAGGCGATAATCATCCTGAAAATCAAAATCCCCCTTCCGCGCATACCCCAGATACCCCTCCATCGTCTGCACAAAAATCCAATCCGCCGGCGACTCCTCCGGCAGGCGATCATGCCCCGGTGCATGACGCGCAAATCCCGTCTCCCGCGAAGAAATATCACTCTCCTGGCCCCCGCGAAGCACCCGCACCCAGCCCCCCAGCGCCACAGAATTCACCTGCTCCGCATTACGCCGCGGCTCACTCCTCAGCGTCGCCGCCCCCGTCGTGCTCACACCATAAGGCGCCAGCCCCTGCAAATTCGGCAACGCCGTAATCGAATTCTCAACCACCTCAAAACCCAGGATCCCCAACACATCCACAACACCATGCCCATAATGCTGCGGATAAACCTCACCCGACAGCCGCACAGAATTCGTCGAACCCTCCACCCCCACCGCCGTTATCTTATACTGATAATAACGAGGATCATAAACCGTCGTCTCACCAAAAATATCCGCATACCGCTGCACATCCTTCAGCTCCGCCTTGCCGCCCGGCGAAACATACCGGTTAATAACCGACTGCCGCCACCGCTGCCTCCGCTCCCCACGCCGCTGCCGTTCCTCATTGTCCTCAGACTGCGCAGCCGTCGTCTGGCCCACATCATTTGCTGGTTCCATAGTCTCAGCCTGAACCGCCAGACTCCCGCTTACAAAACAAAAAGCAGCGGCCAACGTCAAAGCAGCTAAAGCATCACGATACTGTACGATCATTTTTCGGCAACTTCCCCTTGGGTTTCTTCGATGATGGTTTACGCTTGGGCAATTTAAACCCAAAATCATTAAGATCAAAATCTTTCTTCCGCCAGTCCTTCCGCACCTTCACCCACAGCTCCAAAAAGCACGGCTTGCCAGACAAGTGCTCAATAGCCCGGCGCGCATCCTGACCAATATCCTTCAAAACACGGCCACCCTGCCCGATCAGGATCCCCTTCTGACTGTCCCGCTCTGTATAAATCACCACACGGATATAATCCTTCCCCGGCCGCTCCGAAAACTCCTCCGTCTCCGTATAAACAGAATACGGAATCTCAGCCCCCGTCCGGCGAAAAACCTTCTCCCGCACAATCTCCGCCACCAGGAAACGCATGTCCCGATCCGAAATCTGCTCCGCATCATAATAAAGCGGACCCGGCTTCAACCGACGGTAAGTGGCCTCAATCAGCAAATCCAGCGCCTGCTTCTTAAGCGCCGAAACCATAAAAATCTCGTCGTAATCCTTCGAATCAATACCCGGTGGCAGAAACGGCGCACTCCCCACCGTCCGCGGGAAATGCTTATCAATCTTGTTGATCACCAGAAAACGCGGCGTCGAACGCGGCAACCGCTTCAATAACTCCACCAGACGCTCATTCGGAGGCTCCCGGTCCGCCGCATCCACCAGGTGATACACCACATCCGTCCCCGTCAACGCATCCGCCGCACGCATCACCAGCGCCTCATTAAACCGGTCCTGCGGAATTAGCACCCCCGGCGTATCCATAAAAACCATCTGAAAGCGGTCCGTCGTAAAAATACCCGCAATACGATCCCGGGTAGTCTGCGGCTTGTCCGAGACAATCGCCACCTTTTCCCCCACAATCGCATTCATCAGGGTAGATTTCCCCGCATTCGGCTTGCCGAGAATCGCCACAAATCCCGATCGGAATTCCGGTTCGTCCGTCATATTTTCCAAAGCTGGTTCCAGTGTCATTAGGAATGGTAACAAAGCCAACGGCACACAATTTGATTTTGTATACAAATTCGACCATACACGCACGAAATTTACCCTCGGCTTACATCCCCAGCCTGTGAATTCCACCCCCACCGGCCGAATACATTAATAAAGTATCAATGCAAGCAGGAGCGCATCAATAATGTCAGACATTCAACAGCGCGGCTACGCCCGTCCAGATTCCCTCGTCAGCACAGACTGGGTCGCCCAACATCTCAATGACCCATCCATACGGATCATAGAATCCAACGAAGACCCCCTTCTCTATCCCTCCGGACACATTCCCGGCGCCGTAGAAGTAGACTGGACCCGCGACCTCAACGACCAGCTCCGCCGCGACTACCTCGGCAAAATTGAATTTGAAGCCCTCATGTCCCGAATCGGTGTCACCCCCGAAACCACCGTCATCTTCTATGGCGATAAAAGCAACTGGTGGGCAGCATACGCCTTCTGGGTCTTCACCCTCTTCGGCCATAATCGCGTAAAAATTATGGATGGCGGCCGTCTCAAATGGGGACAGGAAAACCGCCCCATGACCCGCGAAGTACCAAATTATCCCGTAACTGACTATGTCGCCGCCGATCGCAACGACGAAGGCGACCGCATTTTCCGCGACGGCGTTCTCCATCACCTTCACTCCGGACGAAAGTTCGTCGACGTCCGCAGCCCCGAAGAATTCAGCGGCGAGAAACTCCATATGGAAGGCTACCCAAACGAAGGTGCCATCCGCGGAGGACACATCCCCGGCGCCGTCAGCATTCCATGGAGCCGAGCCGTAAATCCCGACGGTACCTTTAAGACCGCCAACGAACTTCGCGACGTCTACGAAGCCGCCGGCATCACCTCCGACGAAGAAATCATCGCCTACTGCCGCATCGGCGAACGCAGCAGCCACACCTGGTTCGTACTCAAACACCTCCTCGGATTCCCCAAAGTGCGAAACTACGACGGTAGCTGGACAGAATATGGAAACTTGGTGGGCGTCCCCATTGAGAAGTAAAACACCCGTGATGGAGCCTGC
>CAYUGQ010000148.1:0-1212 GCA_964444305.1 uncultured Candidatus Sumerlaeota bacterium | reverse complement strand
TGAAGTTCTACTTCGATGTGCTAAACCCCCAGGGCGTCTCAGCCAAAGCCACCGCCGTAATTCTCGACAAAGCCTTTTCCGGCGCACCCCTCGACGAAATCCACAGCGTCAATCCGGACATCATCTACGATATCTTTGGCAGGGAACTGAGCATGGGAAAAAACATGGGCCTCACCGCCATGGTTAATATGTGCAAAGCCGCCGTCGTGCGCCACCGGCAATAATCATCCGCCTCACCCACACAACAACCATGCAACCGATTTTTCACAATCCGCACTTGCACCATTGCCTGTTTGCGGCGTTCATCATGCCAAAGTATACTGAAACAGGACCGTAAAGCCGCAACTCCATGAGTCTATCTCAACCACCCTCTTCCGGCAAAAAACTCCCGGGAAGCCCCAGCGACTGGCAGACATACCGCCGCCTTCTCACCTACCTCAAAGGCACGTCCGCCGTCATCGTAGCCCTCTTCGCCTGCATGATACTGGAAGCCGGCTTCACAGCCGCCTCCATCGGCCTCGTCAATCCCCTCATCCAGATCGCTGGCGGAAATAATCTCATCGGTCCAAAAGACGGCGAAGAAGCCCGCCCCGCCCAGGAAAACCAGCGCCCCAGCATGGCACCAACCTTCTTCGTCCGCTGGAAAGACAAGTTCAAACAAGACTGGGAACCCCGCCTCGAATCCCTCCAAACCCGCGCCAACGCCGACCCTGAATTCAAGTTCAAGATCCTCCTCTCCATCATCGGCATCATGCTCATCTGCGGCCTTCTTATGTGCGTCGCCGCCTTCGGCACCGGTTACCTCAGCACCTATCTCTCCACCAAAGCCGTCCAGCGCCTGCGAAACCATGCCTTCGTCCACATGGTCAATCTCGACATGTCCTACTTCTCCCGCTACTCTCCCGGCTCCCTCATCTCCCTCGTCCTCCAAGACGTCCAGGCCGTAGACGGTGCCCTCGAAATCCTCTTCTCATCCATCATTAAAAACTTCATCAAGATGACCTCCTTCATCATCATGATGGTCATCATATCCCCATCCCTCTCCCTCACCACCCTCTTCATCGTCCCCATCATCGGAACCATGATCTATCTCGTCGGTCGCCGCGTCCGCAAAGTCAGCCGCCGCGTACAGCGCGTCCGCGCCATCCTTTCCTCCATCCTCGAAGAAGCCTTCACCGGCATGCGCGTCATCAAAGGCAACAACATGGAACA
>CAYUGQ010000147.1:0-5762 GCA_964444305.1 uncultured Candidatus Sumerlaeota bacterium | reverse complement strand
CCTAACCGGCTTTGCGGAGGGTCATCATCGTCTTCATGATGAAAAGGGTTATAGGCCGAAGTGCGGGGAAGCTGCAATTCCCGTATGGGACCTTATGGGACTCTATGGGATAGGAAAATGGTGGTGGCTGGTGGGTGGAACTTTCGGATGGACGGGATTGGACTCCCGGATTGGGGTTAGTCTTCTCGTCTCAGATCGCGGTCGAGGAGTTGCTGGACGGCTGTTTCTATGGGCAGGTTTTCATAGAGTACGCCGTGGATGGTGTTTACGAGGGGCATTTCGACGCCGTGGCGTTGGGCGAGTTGCCATGCGGATTTTGAGGAAAGGTAGCCTTCGACGACTGCGCCGATTTCTTCGAGGGCTGACTGGGGGGAATGTCCTTTGGCGAGGAGTTCGCCGAAACCACGATTGCGGCTGTGTTGGCTCATGGTGGTGACTATGAGGTCGCCCAGCCCGGAGAGGCCGGCGACGGCATCGGACTGAGATCCGCGTGCGACGGCGAGTCTGGACATTTCTGCGAGGGCGCGGGTGATGAGGGCGGCTTTGGTGTTGTCGCCGAAGCCTCGTCCGTCGGAAACGCCGGCGGCTATGGCCATTACGTTTTTCATGGCTCCGCCGAGTTCTACGGCGCGGTAGTCGGCCTGGGTGTAGACGCGGAAGTTTGTGTTGGAAAAGAGTTGTTGGAGGAGGAATGCATCAGCGGGGTCTGGGGCGGAAGCGACCACGGCAGTTGGGGTTTGGCGGCTGACTTCTTCGGCATGGCTGGGTCCGGCGAGGACGCCGTAGCGGAGATCGTTGCGCTGGCCGATGATTTGTTCGAAGATTTCGTAGGGAAGGCGAAGGGTTTCGGGTTCGATGCCTTTGCTGCAATTAACGAAAACAGCTCCGTTATCGGGCCAGGTCAAAGATGCGAGGGGTTCGCACATGTCTTTGGTGGCGAAGGAGGGAACGACGCTGAGAATGACGCTGGCGGGGGTTGCTGCTTCCTGGATGGTGTCGTGGTATGTTATGGTTTCATGGACGATGAGGTTTTTGGGGCGTCCGACGGTGCGGGTGGCGCGAAGGGTTTGGAGGGTTTCAGGATCGCGGTCCCAAACGCGGACTTTGGCTCCTTGACGGGCAAGATGATCGGCGAGGGCGAGGCCCCAGGCGCCGGCTCCGAGGACGGCTGTGGTGGTGTTTATGGCGATAGTCATTATCGGTCTCGTACAGCTTCCTTAAGATGCTCTTCGCTTTCGGGTCCGGCACTGGTTTGATAGAAACGGTTTTCGCGGCCCTGGAGCAGGCGGGTGAGGTTTGTGCGGTGACGGACGAGGACTATGATGGATATGATCATGGCGACGATGAGGACGGAAGTTGGGCGTCCGGTGGCGAAGAGAAAGATGGGGAGGAGGACGGCGCCGGTGATGGAGGCGAGGCTGACATAGCCGGTGATGGCGATTATGAGGATGCCGATGGCGAGGATGATGGACATTTCGAGGGGGGCGATGGCGAGGAAAACTCCGAGGGCGGTGGCGACTCCTTTGCCGCCTTTAAAGTCGACAAAGAAGGAGAGAACGTGGCCGGCTATGGCGGAGGCTCCGATGAGCATTTCGAGGCCGGGGGTGGGGTTTGGGATGCCAACGAGGCGGGGCAGGATGAGGACGGGGAGGAGGCCTTTGAGGACGTCGACGAAAAGTACGAGGGAGCCGAGGCTTTTACCGAGTACGCGAAAGGCGTTTGTGGCTCCGAGATTTCCGCTGCCGTGATCACGGATGTCGATGCCGCGCATGGAGCGGCCTATCCATAGACCGGTGGGGATGGATCCGGCGAGGTAACCGAGGATCATTACGAGAATGATTTTCATAATCATGGGGACACTGGTGCTATGATGGGAGGGCGGGTTGCAATGGAAAAGGCGTGGAGGGGAGGTTGGATATGGGGGGATGTGGTCATTTTTCACCAGTGGGGTTTCCATGAAAAATGCACGGGCAGATGAATGACTGTCCGAATTAGTTGAATCCAGATTTTGGGCGAACAATTGGAGAACATGCGTGTTCAGCACAGCCCAGGTTTTTGCCCCCGGGCCATTCGGGCCGGGTAACTAATATTAATATCGAACCAGGAGTTCATTAAAACATGAGCAGTGCTACCGTTTCAGGGGTTGGGATCGACCGTATCGCCGAGTTGCTTGGCGACAAGGCGGACAGCCTTCTTAACTATAAGGCTAAGGTTTCTAAAGACATTCTGCATGTTCCTACGTCGGATTATGTGTCTGACGTTTACGGTCCAAGCGATCGTTCGCCGCGGGTTTTGCGTTCCATTCAGGAAATCCTGAATCATGGCCGTTTGGCTGGAACCGGATATGTTTCGATTTTGCCAGTGGATCAGGGGATTGAGCATAGTGCGGGTGCGAGCTTTGCTCCGAACCCGGATTATTTTGAGCCTGAGAACATCGTTCAGCTTGCTATCGAGGGTGGCTGTAACGCTGTGGCTTCGACGTTTGGTGTGCTGGGTGCTGTTGCCCGCAAGTATGCTCACAAGATTCCTTTTGTGGTGAAGATCAACCACAACGAGTTCCTGAGCTTGCCGAACCGGTATGACCAGGTGATGTTTGGCAGCATCAAGCGCGCTTATGACATGGGTGCGGTTGCTGTTGGTGCTACGATTTATTTCGGCAGCGAGGAGTCTGCGCGTCAGCTTCAGGAAGTGAGTGAGGCTTTTGAGTATGCTCACGAACTGGGTATGGCTACGATTCTGTGGTGCTATACGCGTAACAGCGGTTTTAAGGTGGACGGTGTGGATTATCACACGGCGGCTGACCTGACGGGTCAGGCGAACCACCTGGGTGTTACGATCCAGGCGGACATCATTAAGCAGAAGCTGCCGACGAACAATGGCGGTTATAATGCTACGAAGCATGGCAAGACGCATGAGAAAGTTTACTCGGAACTGACGACGGAGAACCCGATTGACCTGACTCGTTACCAGGTGTTGAACTGCTACAATGGTCGTGCCGGCCTGATCAACAGCGGTGGCGCGAGCAGCGGGCAGAGCGATCTGGCTGAGGCTGTGGAGACGGCTGTGATCAACAAGCGGGCTGGTGGTATGGGCCTGATCAGTGGTCGTAAGGCGTTTCAGCGTCCGCGGGCAGAGGGTGTTGCTCTGCTGCAGGCGATCCAGGACGTTTACCTGTGCGATGAGGTGACTATCGCTTAAGGCGGTTGTCGCATTTAAGAACTAGGGAACCCGGGCAGCTTTGTCCGGGTTCTTTTTTGTTTGCGGATTTTTTGCTGGCGGTGGATGGGTTTTGGTGATGAGTGACGGGACACAGACTGAGACGATTGTGGTGGTTGACTGCCGGGGGCTGTTTGAGAGTGTGGTGGCGGCTGTGGTGGCGAAAATGCCGGGGCTTTGGAATGCGGTGCGGGGGCGGATCGGGGGGCGTTTGATTGCATGGGATTTTGGGGCGGCGGAGGTGCGGGAGCTTGAATCGGTGGGTACGTCGTTTACTTTGAGCCGGCGATTTGAGGTTAATGGGCGGGTGTTTAATTTTCTTTATTTGCCGCCGGAGAACGCGCATGTGTTTGGATGGCTTGCGCTGGCTCAACGGGGGGAGCAGGTGGCGGTGGAGCGGGTTTTGTGTGTGGCGCAGGCGGTTTCGCTGAGGGAGGATCTGGGGGTTGGGGATTTGATGGTGGTTACGGAGGCGCTGGCTTTGCCTTATCCAGCGCTTTATGAAAGTCGTCCGCCACAGTGGCAGGCGGATGAGTTTGGTGAGAGGGAGAGGCGTGAGGCGGAGTGCTATGAGGCTCCGGCGGGATCGGTGGACCGGGCGGCGGGACTGGCGGATTTGGTGCGGAAGCGGGGAAAGCTGGCTCAGCCGGATGTGAATTGGGGGCGGACGGCCTATGCGAAGCATCCGACATGGAACGGGGGGATGATGCCGTGGGCGGAGGAGCAGTTTGAGCGGATTCGGGGGGAAGGGATCGATACGATTTCTGAGATGCCGGCGGCGTTGTTTGATTTTTCCGAGAGGTTTCCGGGGGTGCCGGTGATGTGTTTTAACCAGATCGTGGGGTCGTGTTATGATGTGATGAGGCGCCCGGCGGATTCGGCGGAGTCTGTTTTTGCGGAGGTGCGATTGCCGGATGTTTATGTTCGATCGGCGGCGGCGTTGATTTTGGAATTTGTGAGGCTCGCGGTGGAAGGGGAATTGAGGGCTAAAGGAGATCCATCGGGTCAACATCGACGATGATCTGGATGGAACTTTTGCCTTTTACGTTTTGAAATTCTTCGTTGGCGTTGTGGAGCACGTGGCGCATGAGGCTTTGGGTTTTGCTGCGGAGGAGGACTCGCCAGCGGTAGTTGTCGTTGATCTTGCTGAGGGGTGCGGGGGATGGGCCGAGAACCTGGACTTTGTTGTCGTGGGGGTGGGCGTGTTTTTTCAGGAGGCGGGAGTACTCTTTGATGAGTTCTGCGGTTTCTTGTTCTTTGCGGCCGGTGGCGAGGACGGCGATTAGGCGATAGTGGGGGGGAAAGCGGAGGACTTCGCGGACGCGGATTTCTTTGTTGTAGAAGCCGATGTAGTCGTGGGCCTGGGCGTAGACTACGGCGTAATGGTGGGGGACGTAGGTTTGGAGGAAGACGCGGCCGGGTTTGCTGCCGCGACCGGCGCGACCGGCGACCTGGGTCATGAGGGCGAAGCCGCGTTCGGTGGCGCGGAAATCGGGCTGATAGAATGCGCCGTCTGCCATGGGGAGGCCTACGACGGTTACGTTTTCCAGGTGGAGGCCTTTGGCGATCATCTGGGTGCCCAGGATGATGTCGACTTCGCCTTTTTCGAGGATTTTCCAAGCTTCCATCCAGGCTTCGCGTTTGCGGGTGGTGTCGAGATCGAGGCGCATGATGCGGGATGAGGAGAAGGCTCGCTGAACGATTTCTTCGAGTCGTTCTGTGCCGAGACCGATCATGCCTAGTTCTGTTGATTCGCAGTGGGGGCATTGTTTGGGGATGACGTATTCGCGACCGCAGTAGTGGCACATGAGTTTGTTCATGATTTTATGGTGGGTGAGGGCGACGTCGCAGTGCTGGCATTTGGTGGCTTCGTGGCATTGAAGGCAAATGAGGAAATTGAAGAAGCCGCGGCGGTTTAGGAAGAGGAGGACTTGTTCGTTGCGGGCGATGGATTCGCCCATGGCGGCGAATAGCTGGCGGCCTATGAATTCGGGGTTGCCTTCTTCGCGGACTTCGTTGGCCATGTCGACGACGGTTACGGGGGGGAGGGGCTTGGCGTCGATGCGTTCTTTGAGGGTGAGGAGGTGGAACTTGCCGGTTTTGGCTTTATAATAGGATTCGATGGCGGGGGTGGCGCTGCCGAGCAGGCAGACGGCGTTGGCGTCGTGGGCGCGTTTGATGGCGAGGTCGCGGGCGTGATAGCGTGGGCTGCTGTCTTGCTTGTAGGTGAGCTCGTGTTCTTCGTCGACGACGATGATTTTGAGATTGGGGAATGGGGTGAACAGGGCGGAGCGGGCGCCTACCATGATGCGGATCTGGCCGCTGGAAACTTCGCGCCAGAGATCGAATTTCTGGCCGAGGGTTAGGCGGGAATGGTAGACTCCGACGATGTCGCCGAAGCGGCGGCGGAAGCGGTCGACGGTTTGGGGGGTGAGGGATATTTCGGGGACGAGAACGATGGCTTCGCCTTCCAGCTCGAGGGCACGGCGAATGTTTTGGAGGTAGATTTCTGTTTTTCCGCTGCCGGTGACGCCGTGGAGTAGGAA
>CAYUGQ010000146.1:0-5814 GCA_964444305.1 uncultured Candidatus Sumerlaeota bacterium | reverse complement strand
GCATGCCTAATCCACGCCGCCAGCGTTCGTTCTGAGCCAGGATCAAACTCTCCATTGTTTAAACTTGTTAAAGTTCAAACCGGATGGTCTGAGCTCAAATTTGTTTGTTCGAAAACCATTTGTACTTGCAGCTTTCGCTGACAAGAATGGTTTTCTGCCCCTCAAGGAGGCTAATTTACAAAACCATGTCTTGCGTCTCAATCAAGAGACCGTCGCAAAGGTCATAAACTCATTAATTAACGTGGGTTGTTAATTAACTGCTTTCTGTCTAGTTTTCAAAGAACACTGTTGCTCTTGTTTCGCTTTATCTTTACCACCCTTACTTCAGTGTATTCAGACTTTTGCGAGACTTTTTTTCTTCGCTGCTCTTTCTGAGCGGCGAAGTGTATCTACCGGACCGGCTGGAGAGTTATTTGCTTAAGAGTGATTTTTTTTCTTTTTCTTCACTCTGACTCTCTGCCCTTTTCGCGGCAGCGGGTTGCTATTATGACAATCCCCAATCCTTTATTCGACAACTTCATTCTCAGATGCGTTTTTTTTATAATTTCCCCGCGCATCAGCCATCAGCCCCATGAAAACAGCCCGCAGCATCAACGCACCCGCCATTCCGCCAAAACACATTAGCCCCCCCTGAAACCACCGCCCCACAAGGCCCTCCCTCACCTGCATCACCCCCACAGCCGCAAAAACCCCACATAACAGCAACACAAATCCGCCAATCCCCCTCGCAACCAAACCTACCGTATAAGTTAATTTATCCGTAGGCAACATCGTCAGCAGCGCAAAGAAAACCGGCAGCCAATAAAGAAACACCGCCTGCGGCCGAACAAACGTCCACGCCACTTCCATCCCGTGGCGCATCAGATAGTAAGCCATAAACCCCAAATAGCCCGACGCACCAATATGCAAAAACATCAAAATCGCCGCAGCACCCGATCCACGGGCAATCTCCCTGTGCTCCGGAGGAATACGCAAGCCGCCACTCATTTCCCCACCCCCTCCACCTCAGCATCATCCACCTCATACTGCTTCAGCTTCTCATAAAGTGTCGTCCGGCTAATCCCCAACAGATTCGCCGCCTTCAACTTGTTTCCCTTCACAAACTGAAGCACATAAAGAATGTGCCGCTTTTCCATCTCAGCCAATGCCACCGGCGCCGGATCAGGCAAACCTGCCGCTCCCCCGCCTCCCTGGCCTCCCTGTCCTCCGCCCGGCGCCCCCGGCAGCAACATCTCCGCCGACGTCGACATCGTAGCCCCCGGCTGAAACTCCGGCGGCAAATGCTCCACCAACAGCTCATCACCAAACGCAAACACCAGCCCCCGCTCAATCACGTTCCGCAATTCACGCACATTCCCCGGCCACGGATAAGAAAGCAAAGCATTCATAGCGCTCTGACCAATCTGCTTCACCTCCGCATTCGTCCGCTTCCGCAACTGCTTAAAAAAGTACTCCGCCAGAGCCGGGATATCATCCACACGCTGCCGCAACGGCGGAATCGTCAGCTCAATCACCCGCAGCCTGTAATAAAGGTCATTCCTGAAAGTCCCCTGCTGCACCTCCGCCAGCAAATCCTTATTAGTAGCCGCAATCAGCCGCACGTCCACCTTGATATTCTTATTCCCCCCAACCCGCTGAAGCTCCCCCTCCTGCAACACCCGCAACAGCTTCGCCTGCGCATTCGCACTGATATCCCCGATTTCATCCAGAAACAGCGTCCCACCATCCGCCAACTCAAATTTGCCAATCCGGCGCTCCACAGCCCCCGTAAAAGCCCCCTTCTCATGACCAAAAAGTTCACTCTCCAGCAAAGTCTCCGGCAACGCCGCACAATTCACAGCCACCAGTGGCTTCGAAGCCCGCTTCGAAAAACGATGCACCGTACGCGCAATCAACTCCTTCCCCGTACCGCTCTCCCCCGTAATCAAAGCCGTGCTATCTGTCTGAGCCACCCGCTCCGCCACACTCATCAGCCGCTTCATACTCTCATTCTGCACAACAACCGTATGCGACTCATCCGCCGCACGCCGAAGCTGACGATTCTCTTGCGTAAGCTGCTGGACCTGCTCAAACTGATTCAACCTCACCGCCACCTGCAGAGCCAGCATAGTGATAAAATCAATATCCTCCCGCGAAATCGCCGCCCCACCATCCGGATTATCCGCATAGATAATAGCAGCAACCTTCCCGGCCTTAATCAAAGGCACCGTCAAAACATTACTCTCCGGCGATCCCACCGTCGTACTTCCATCCGCAGTCATCAGCGCCAACACAGCTCTGCGACTCGCCGCCGCCTGCTCAATCAAAGGCATAAACGGTGGGGAATCCAACTGCTCGTCCGACAAACGCACGCTGCCATGAGTAAAATAATGCTCCCAGGCCCCATTGCTCTTCTCATCACTCAATAAGAACACCGCCCGCTGCACACCCGTGCTCATCGTCACACCGCGCGCTACCGCCTCAAAAATCTGCTTCAGCGACGGCGCCTCCGCAACCTCCATAAAAAGCCGGTAAAGCGACTTTAACTTCAGATAAATGTCCTTCAGCGCATCAATCTTAAGATCCTCATCCGCCGGCGAAAACAAACGTGTATGCGTCAGCGGATCCGCATTATTGCCGCTCCCCGACACCTCGGTTTTCGGCGCAAGATTATGCGTAGTCGCCGCCTCCATAGCCTGCGGGCGCACACTACCCACCTCATCCGACATCTCCAGTTCTTCAACAAAATGAAAAACCGTAGCCCCCAGCGTCACCAAATCCCCATCCATCAAAAAAGCGCGAGATATGGGCACACCATTAACAAGAGTCCCATTTGAACTCCCCAGGTCCACCAGCGCCACCATCCCATTAAGGACCACCGCATGCGCATGACGCCGCGACACATTCGGATCCGCAAGGACCACATCGCAATCATCTGATCTTCCAAATGTTAACATCCCCGCCGTAACCGGGAATTCCTGGGCCGTCTCGGCCCCCTGCTGTGTTATGAATTTCGCCATAGGAGATACTAAACTTTCCAGCCTGAGTGTTCTCTTTATAATCTGCTTAGACCCAGGTCCTGCTGTAACGGAATAATTTGTGCAAGACACGAGTCCCATTTACTGAAATATCTAGTTGCAGGTCTGACTAAATGATATTTCGACGACGGGTTTATTATCGTTGGGGGAACCAGTTATCAAGATGAGTCAGCTTTCGCCATCTGTTTCAAGCGGAGCGCTTTCCGGCACTAGCCAGGAAAAGCCGCTCTCGCCCGAGCCCGACCCCATATCCGCAGACCCCGCTCCCCAACCAGCCCGCCGCTGGACCCGCCCTCGCTATAGACAATCCATCCTGTTTCGCCTGACCGCCGAAGGCATAATGCTCTTCATAATCTCCGCCCTGGTCGGATTTGCCGCCTGGCACTCCGGCGCAAACCTGCTCTATCTCCTCTTCTCCATCCATATCGCAGCTTTCCTCCTTAACGGCTTTATGCTGAGCATAAACCTCACCCGTCTTCGCACCGTCGAACATGGCCCAGAACTCGTCGTAGCTGGACAACCATTTATCATGACCGTCACCCTTAATAATAAAAAGCGCCTGTTCAGCTCACGATCTATCCTCGTAACCCACTATCTCGAAACAAGCCGCACTCCCCTCGGCATCGTCCACTTTATGCAAATTCCCCCAGCCAGCACCTCCGAAGAAACCTACCAGGCCACCCTCCCCCGCCGCGGCCTCCACACAATCACCCGCTCTGCCGTAACCACCCGCTACCCCTTCGGCTTCGAAGAACGTGGCCAGGTCTTTAAAACCTCTCAGCAATTCCTCGCCCTCCCCGAAACCTTCCCCGTGACATCCGCCATACTGCAGTCCCCCCTCGGTTTCGGCGATCAGGAAAGCAACATCCGGGGCTCCGGCACCGATCTTTACGGCCTCCGCGAATACGTTCAGGGCGAACCCGCCCGCCACGTCCACTGGCGCACTTCCGCCCGCGCCCAAAAACTCATGGTCGCTGAATACACCCGTGAAGAACGACGCCAGTTATACCTCCTGCTCGACAACACCGCGCCAGACCACTCGACCTCCGCCGCCATCGCAGAAGCCTTCGAAAAAGCCGTCACCCTGACCGCATCCCTCGCCCGCCATTTTATCGAAATCGGATATGAGGTAGGCCTGGTCACCCAGGAAGGCGTAATGACAGCACGCCAAGGCACCCCCCACCTTACATCCATCCTGAAACACCTTGCAGTAATATCCCTCACCGAAAATCAGCCTCTTGGTCCCGTAAACAACAGCCTCCACATAACTTTCCATTCAGAACAGGTCAAACGCAACGGCAACAGACTGTCCATCGACAGCCGGGAGTGGCAACCGCCCCACAAACATCGCCAGGCCGGAGAAAAATCCGCATGAATCTCGCCGTAGCACTGGAACTCAGCGTCCTGTTTGTCTGCATCTGGGGTTTTATCGCCATTCTGCTCACTGGCGAATTCGGCGTCACGATGGTTCTCCTCTGCACCGCCGCCGTTGTTGCAGGCTATTACATGCGCCGCAAAGGCTGGAAGCCTTCCGCCCTCATCGGAAACCTCTCCGCCATCATCGTCTTCCTTATCACCGTCCTTATCTTCGCCACTACCTATAATCTCCTCTCCGCCACGCTTCATCTCTTCCTCTTTCTTCAGGTCACAAAATACATCACCCGCCGCGAGCTGTCAGAAAGTCGCTGGTGTTATGTCATCAGCCTATTCAACGTCATTGGTGCCTCCGTCATCACCACCGCCGTCGTCTTCGGCCCCGTACTGATCATCCACTTATTCCTCATGCTTGTTTCCCTCCGTCTTTATGTAACAGCCCGCGAAATCGAACGGACCCAGAATCTTCAAACCACAGCCCTCACCCCTCCCCGGCATCTTCCCGGCTGGACGCGCAAACCGGGACCTGACGCTGCCACCGCCAGCGTGGCCCTGCAGCGCGTACGCCGTCCCTCCCGACTCTTGCTCAGCGGAATCTTTCTAACCATAATCACCCTGGGAATGGCCGCGGGAATCTTCAGCATAATTCCCCGCCTTTCCACAAACACCATGTTCCAGAGCTACGGCCCCGCCCAAAAAGACGAATCCGTCAGTGCATTTTCCGAAACCGTGGAGTTCGGGTCCTTTACCGAAATCCAACTGGATGAACGTGTCGCCCTGTTCGTCCAACCCCTCGGCAACAATAACCGCCCTGATCACGTCCGCATGCGCGGAGTGGCCCTCGAACATTTTGACGGCCGATCCTGGCGCCGCACCGGAGCCTCCTACACCCGAACCGGATCATACGACTTCCAACCCGGATTTACAACCCGCCTTTATCCCAAAAGCTATACCTTCCGCGTCATGCAGCCCCCCGGCATCAGCAATTTCCTTTTTGCCGACTCTTTCCCCACCGAAATAAAACTATCCCGTAACCACCCCGTCGAAGTCGACCCCCTTGCCCAGTCCGTCGCCCTCCTCGAACCGCCCATGAAGGATTTTCAATACGAAATAGCCTCAATCCACGAAGACCTCCTCATGCGACAGGATCCAGTAAACTTAACCCCCGTCCGCCCCCCTGCCACTCTTCTGCCCCGATCCCGCCACCGCCCAACCCAGGAACCCGAAACCACAGAAGAAATCGCCCCCCCCACCGATCCCAATCCAGTCACAGGTGCCATTGATTTTCTCCACGGAGCCGTACTCGCAGCTCAGGAATTAGACCACACCCCGGATATGCCGCCGGAAATAGATGCCATATCATCACCTGCAGGTTATTCCCCCCCGCGCCCCGACCCGGCGGAGATCTGGGGTCCGCGCGGCG
>CAYUGQ010000145.1:0-5895 GCA_964444305.1 uncultured Candidatus Sumerlaeota bacterium | reverse complement strand
GAGGACAGCCGATTGTTTCCGTACCGGTCATCGATGCAGACACCGGCCTGTCTACGCCAAGCAGTGGGAGAACCAGGCAAAGTCGTGAGCAATATATTACCGCGCAGGGGTATGCCCTGGTTAATAAATATGTTTTCCTGTACACTATCCGCACGTCAAAAGCCGGGAAGTTCGAAATTCCTCCGGCTACCGTAACACTGAACGGCCAACGGACTCAGACCAATGCAGTTGAACTTACTGTGGCGGAATTGCCACAGGCCCGAGACGTCCCCAAAGAACTGCAGGGACTGGTAGCTCCGCCGCTGGTATCGGGCAATCCTGAGCTACAGCGCCGCCTGACGGGGGGGATTTTCATCCTGCCCGTGCTCGCAAAGAAAGATCCCTATAATGGAGAGCAGGTCCGTATATCTTTTCACCTGGTCATTGATCCGGACGCCCTGAGAGAGGCCCGGCTTCAGCCACGGACAAACCTGGACGGTGTCACGGTGCCGACCATGAACCAGTTTATCAAGGAAGAGCTTTTTCCTTTTCCGCAGGATTTAAGTTTTAAAGAGCGGAAAATCGGAGACAGGGTCTACCTGGTGGCTCCGGTATACGAGGCAGTGATCGCATCCACGAAGAGTGGCGAACTGGAAATTGAGCCGTTCCATATCAGCATGTATTTTTCACAGACAGGAGGATCGCAGCGTAGCCAGCTTCCGCCGGGTTTTGCGAATGATCCCTTTTTCTCTAACCTGGCCCCGCTGTCGTCTTTTGGATCAAATACGATTCGGGTGATTGCCCAGTCCCCATTGCTGAAATTAAATGTAAAACCACTTCCAACTAACGGTCGGCCATCTAATTTTGGTGGTGCCGTGGGGGAGTTCGAGGTGACGGCGGAGGTAGATAAACGGCAGGCAAAGGCTTATGATGACACGATAAACCTGCGCGTTAAGATAGAAGGCGAAGGTAATACGGAATCCATTCCAGCTCCGGAATTACCACAAATGCCTGGTTTCTCAGTGCTTGGCCGGCCTACTTCGCGAACCGGCGGACAGCCGACCGATGACGAATATGTCTCTACAAAAATTTTCGAATACACCCTGCGTCCGACACTGCCGGGAAACACTGAAATCCCGCCCGTCCAGCTTCCTTATTTTGATCCGGAAGGAGAAGAATACAAGCTGGCCGTGAGCGACCGTATCGCCATGGAAATCGCACCCGGCACGCGGCCCGTGCCAACCCCTGTGCCGGTTGCCGAGGATGAGGAGGATCCGGACGAAACAGTCCCGGAGGTGGATCTTCGCTATATTTCGGCAGATCCTTTGCCTGCCCCGGGAGGCGGGTTAGCCAGGCTATGGGGCGCCCTCGGTGTGGTTATGTTCTTGATGCCGCCAGCTTTGGCCGGTGCATCGATGGCCGTGGCCCGGGTAAGAAATCGTCGGGCTACCCTAGTGGTGGATTCTCAGAAAACTTTCCGGTCCGCCTCCAATGATCATCTGCGCGAAGCTGGTCAGGCGTTAAGTTCAGGAGATTACAATAAAATGGCAGCGGAGCTTGCGGAGGGGATTCGCCTGCATTTCGCCGCCCGGCTGAACCTTTCAGTCGCGGAAGTAACAATTCCCGCCATTGAGGAAAATCTGAGTCAGGCGGGGGCTCCACCCGACTTGGTAAGCGGGATTTCGCGCGTGCTGGAAACATGTGATGGCGCGCAATACGGCGGCGGCACGAAACTAACTCGGGAGTCCGCCCGGTCCATTCACAAGGAAGCTATGGCACTGCTCAAGCGATCGGAGGAATTTGTATGATTTCCGCTCGTTTTGTTCAGATGACGGTCTTGATGTTTGTAGTCGTAGCATTCGCAGCTTCAGGACATTTTCAGAAGGCTCATGCAGCGGAACTGACGCTTGAAGATGCCCGGGATATCTTTGATGCCGGCAATTCTTTTTATCAGCACGGGCAATTTGCGGAGGCCGCTCAGGCGTATGGCGAAGTGGTCGACGCCGGTTACAGATCCGCCCCTGCTTATTACAACCTGGGCACGGCCGAGGCCCGCGTTGGCAGCAACACCCTGGCGCTGGCACATTTGGTCCGGGCCCAAAAGCAGGATCCGCGAAACGATGATGTGGCGGCAAACTTGCGGTTTGTGCTTGGGACATTGCAGCAGGGGAGTGCAGGTGCATCGCCCATTGTTGAAAAGCTGACGAACCAGTCGGTCTGGGAACGAGTTTACGGCTGGTTTATGGCGGAAGAATGGCTACTGATTATATGGATGATTTTGCTGATCGGAGCCGCAGGAGTTTCGTTTGCGGTACTGACAAAGCGTCCTCAGTTGGCAGTGGCCGGAAGGGGAGTCGCCATAGTCGCCGGCATTCTAACGCTTTTGCTGGTAGTTCCCGCAGGAGCGCAAATCTACGCATCAAAGTTTAAAAAAGAAGCTGTCATAATCGCTCCTTCGCCAATGTTGAGCGGACCGGCACAGCGGTTCACACAGGTGCAGATGTTGGGTGAGGGCCAACTGGTCCGCCTGATGAACCATGAGTCAGACGGATATGTTCGCGTGCAATCCCGGGACGGGCGCACGGGGTACGTGCGGCTTCGGTCATTGCTGGAACTTTATTAATTGGGATAATCAGGCGTTCATGGCCTCAGCGGCAAGTTCGAACGACCTGACCCGCGCGGCATGGTCATACACTTGCGCCGTAATGATAAACTCATCAGCCTTGGTGCTCTCAGCAAGTTTCTCCAGTTGCTGCTTTACCTGCGAGACTTCGCCAACTGCACTGCAGCGCATCATCTGACTAATGTGAGCCTGTTCAGGTGCCGTCGCTATGTCCTCCATGCTGTCAACGGGGGGAGGAAGTTTGCCCGGCGTATTGCGAACGAGGCTGAGAAACTGAAGTTGCAGTGAGGTAGACAGGCGGTAAGCTTCAGCTTCTGTATCAGCCGCAAAGACGTTGACGCCTACCATGACGTAGGGCTTGGGAAACTGCTCGGAAGGCTGATAAGTTTCGCGGTAAAGTTGGATAGAATGAAGCAGATAATCCGGTGCGAAATGAGATGCGAATGCAAATGGGAGGCCCAGAGTGGCGGCAAGACGCGCGCTGAAATCGCTCGAACCGAGCAACCAGATGGGAATGTTCAGCCCTTCGCCGGGAACCGCGCGTACAAGCTGACCCGGTGAAGCTGGCTTAAAGTAGTTCATCAGCTCCTGAAGGTTAGCAGGAAAGTTCTCTGCGGAATCTGCGGCACGCCGTAGAGCCCGAACAGTGGCTTGGTCAGTTCCAGGGGCGCGCCCAATACCAAGATCAATTCGCCCCGGGAACATGGCTTCCAAGGTGCCAAACTGTTCAGCGATAATCAAGGGAGCGTGATTGGGAAGCATGATGCCCCCTGACCCTACGCGGATGGTCTTTGTAGCCGCTGCCACATGACCAATGACTACGGCAGTGGCCGCGCTGGCAATACCGGGCATGGAATGATGTTCGGCCAGCCAGAAACGAAGATATCCGAGCCTTTCAGCATGACGGGCCAGGTCAACGGAATTTTCAAAGGCGTCGGTGGCGGTCTGACCTTCGGGAATAGGGGCCAGGTCCAAAACGGAGTATTTAATGTTATTTAGCATTCTACCGATAAGAGGTGCAAATCTAATGCCTGTTGCAACAAAAAGCCCGGTGCGGAGAAAAAACCCGCACCGGGAAACATTGCTTTTAAAGCCGCTGATCGCAGCTACGAAAAAGCCACGCTAGAACTGAGGAACGACGCGCATGGCATCAGCCATAACGACATAGCCTGTGGTGGTCCAGCACGAGAGATAAACCGTGCGATTCCCTGCGGCCAGGTTTTTGGTGCCGAGGGTCTTCCAGGATCCGCCACCCGTCTGCTGATTTATATTAACCTTTGAGTTATCAGGCAGGGTATAGGGGGCAGCTGGTGCGCGGTTCGTTCCCTGAGGATACCATACTTGGATAGCGTAGTTGCCCGGGACGGTAATATTGAAGGTCCAGCTAGCCTGGTCGCTGACGGCTTCTGTAGCCCGAAATCGGTAGTTCGAGCCATATTTGTCGGTGGCCGATGTTCCCGTGCTCCAGTTAGACGAGCTGCTAAATCCTGTGTTGGTGTTATCCACCAGGATAGTGGAAGCCGTCTGGTTTTTCCGCGCCCAGACGTAGGCCCACACGGTGTTCAAATTAGAATAACCATTGTTGTATCCCGGCCAGTCATAGCGGACCTGGCGCCCATTGTTGCTGGGATAATATCCGGTATTTTTGTTGCCGTATGGGTCATCAAAAATCAGCGTATGCTGGTTTTTTACATAGCCGATGCAGACGATGTAATGGCCCGCCGATGTGAGGCTGTTGAGCAGCACAAACGGTTTGTTGTTATTAATTTCGGTGCGGGCCTTTGCGATGGTGGGGCTCCAGTCTACCGCACTGGTGGCCCCGTGTTTGATAATGAAATCACGCATGTGTCCGCGGGTTTCTTCCCAGTTTTTCTGGGTGATGTAGCCATAGCCACCATAACCGACCGTGCCGTTGGGATCGGTGGAGGGCACGTTATATGTGTGACCATTAAACGTGTACGTGTTGGGGATATACCAGCCGTAATTGCTGACGTGAGGCGTTGGCCAGCTCACGTTCATAGGCTTCGCGGGCAGAGTATTATAATATTGCAGAGCCATAAGCGCACACGCCGCGTTGCAGCTCCAGTTGCCATTCCACCAGTCAGGCGAATCATTGTTCTGATGGATATAAGTTGTGCCACTAAGATACACGTGAGTTCCGGCGTCTACGACTGCCCGAGCACTAACATCGCGGGTGGCCGAGCCGGAATCAGCAGATTCCATGGCGGCACGGATATCAGCCCTGTCGGCGGGAATCTCTTCCAACTCGACCTCTAGAGGCTGTATGACGGCAATGCCATCTTTGGCCAGACCAACTTGGAGCCCATTGTTTGTAGGGGCAAGGCCGTCATCCACGGATCGCGCCGGGAGTACGCCATCGGGGGTGGTCTGTCCTTTCGGAGCAAAAACTACTGCGCCGTCTCGAGCGATAGCCGTGGCGTCACCGTCGGTGCTGGCAAGTATTCCTTCAACCTGACCAGAGAGGTTTACGCTGAGGAGAGAAGTTTCCAGAACTTCTACTCCTTCAACGGTCTCCTTGCTGGTGAAAGCGACGCTGTCGTTATCAAGCCATGCAGGATTATCACCAATGCCGAGAATTTTTACATCGGCCCTGTCGGCGGAGGTCACGACAATTTCACCCGTGAGAGTCCTCACCAGAAGGTGCTGACCATCGGGGGAAAATTGAGGCTGATAATAAACCGCCTTGCCGTCCGTTACCGTTGCGAAACGGCCGGTGGCAATGTCTATGGTTACGATCTGATCATCCTCTGTATTAAACGCGGCCTTTGTTGCATCGGGACTCAGCGCAACCAGGTTGACGTGGTGACCAAGATCATAACTGACGTGGCTCAGATCGGCGATGTCGAGAATGTAGAGCGTATTTTCGACGGTAAAGGCAATCTTGCCGGCGGTGCTAAAGGCCGGCGTGCCGGCCTGACCTGCGGTGGAAATAACATATTCCTGACCAGAGTCTATGTGATAGACGACGGGGGATTGTGCGCCAGTCGCCTTGTCTATCGCCTTATAGGCGATAAGTTGTCCGTCCGGAGAAAGAGTTGCTCCGTAGCTGGCGGTGGCGTTTGTGCTGACGCGAACGGATTTGCCAGAAAGAGCGTCGACAGCAAAAAGACCACGGCCAGCAAGATCACTTGCCAAGATGCTGGCAGAGCCAAGAGAGACGTCAACGGCGCGCAAACCGGCACCGCTGTCTGCCTTGTTCAAAGGAATGGGCCCGTTGCCGGCAGCAAAAGCCAGCGTGGCGATGGTTGCCAGCGCACTGGCAAAGATACTTC
>CAYUGQ010000144.1:0-5986 GCA_964444305.1 uncultured Candidatus Sumerlaeota bacterium | reverse complement strand
GCCTGAAATAACGCTAGATCAGGCGATGAAGACCTGGGGATAACACAGTTGGAGAGCATAGATGGCGCGTAAATCTCTGGGAACGCTCACGCTGGATATCGTGGCCCGCACTGGCGGCTTCATTCAGGGCATGGATAAAGCCGAGCGCTCATCTGCGAAGTGGCGAAAGCAGGTAGAGAAGGACATGAAGGTCGTCAAGGATCGGACTGTCTCGGCGCTCACGGCGGGAGCAGCAGCAGCCACAGCCTTTGCCGCAGCTACAGCAGCGCTGACCAAGGAGGGCATGAGTGCGGTGCCGTCTCAAGCTCGGCTTGCGAAGTCGCTGGACACTACCTATGACTCAGTGACACAGCTTCGCGCAGCGTTCGGCGATAGCGGTATCGACGATTTCGAGGCGTCAATGAATCGCCTGAACCGAAGGCTCGGTGCTGCCGAGCTGGGGCGCGGCGCGGCTTTGAATGCTGTAAAGGAGCTGAAGCTTGATCTTCAGGAGCTGGCGCAAGTTGACGCTGCCGAGCGCGTGGCAATTATCGCTGACCGCATCAAGGACGTGGCCACCAACTCGCAAACCGCGGCGCGTTATGCGCAGGACTTGGGTTTTGAACAGCGTGAAGCTGCGGCCTTCTTCCTCCAAGGCGGCGATGCAGTCAGGGCTTACAGGGAGCAGGTTGAGGCGCTTGGGTTATCGCTGTCCGACATTGATGCGCAAAAGGTCATTGATGCGCAGAAAGCCATGGGCATCTTTGGCGACCTGACCACAGCCGTTTCCCAGCGGCTCGCGGTTGAGTTCTCGCCTATCCTGCGCCAAGTGGCGCAAGACCTTGAAGATACTGCAAAGGAAACCGGCGGGTTCAGCGATGAGATAGCAGAACTGGTAGATACCACCGTGACAGCGGTGGCGTTTGTCGCCAGCGCTGTTGATGCCACGGGGCGCGTATTCAATACCTTGGGCAAGACCATTGCGGTAATGGTGCTATACGCTAACAAAGAGATTTACGGATTCGCTGATAGCATATACAACGGCCCGATCGACGCAATGAACGAACTGATCGAGGTCGCGAACCGGGTGCCAGGCGTTAATATAGCACCACGCGAGTTATCGAAAACCGGGCAGCATATCAAGGACCAGATCGCTGTTATCGAGGGCGCGATCCTTGAGGGCCAGAAAGATATTCAGGACGGCTTGCTGGAACCCTTGGCTGGCGAGCGGATCAAAAAGTACTTCGAGGATGCCAAGGCTGCGGCAGAAGACGCGGTCAAGTCGGCTGGCAAGCTGCGCGGACTGGCCGGCGGGGGTGCACCGGGGGACGCGCCAAAGGGCAGCAAGACCGTAGACGCCATCGCCAATGAAATCACCGCCCTAGAGCGTGCCGCCAAGACGTGGGGCATGGCTGCCGATGAGGTGAAGCTCTACGGCTTGGAGGTTCAGGGCGCCACTGAAGCCCAGCTCGGTCGGGCACGGGCAGCGCTGGAAGAAGTGGCGGCCATGGAGAAGGCCAAAGATCAGCAGGAAGCATACCTGCGGTTGGTCAAGGACCTGCGCACTGACGAAGAGCGGCTGAGTGACCAATTTCACGAGCGCATTGCAATCCTCGACGCCGTGGCGGAATCCGCAAGCATCGCCGCTGACGAGTACGCGAGAATGGCCAGCAGGGCCGCCGAGGCAGCGTTCAGCGACGCACCTTCGTTCAGCGGCCTAGCGCCCGAAATTGGCGGACCTTTTGCCGAGCTGGATAAAATAGATGAGGCGCAGAGTCAGCTACAAGAGTGGTATGACACTCAGCTTCAGATGCTCGAACAGTTCCGCGAAGAGCGGTCCGATCTAAATGCACAGTGGGACGAACGGGAGGCCGAGCTTCACCAGGAGCACCAGGACCGACTGGCAGAAATCGAGCGCGCACGTCAGATGGCCCAGCTCGCGGCCGGTGAAGAGTTCTTCGGCAGCATGGCCGGCGCTGCGAAGGTTTTCTTTGGTGAGAACTCCAAGCTGTATCGTGCGGCCTTTGCGCTTGAAAAGTCCTATGCCATAAGCAAGGCGCTCATGAACGTGCCGAAATCCTACTCGGATGCCTTTTCCGCAGTGGTTGGTATCCCCATCGTCGGCCCGGCGCTGGCCCCCGCTGCGGGGGTGGCGGCTGCCGCTGCGCAGGTCGCCCAGGCTGCGGCCATCGGCAATATCAACATGACCGGTATGGCGCACGACGGTATTGATTCTGTTCCGAAAACCGGCACTTGGCTGCTGGAAAAAGGCGAGCGGGTTACGACGGCGGAAACCAGCGCGAAACTGGATGCCACTCTTGATAGAGTCGCACGTGGGCAGGGTGGCAGTGGGGGTGTTGTTGTGAACCTGATTGAAGACAGCGCTAGAGCTGGGCAGGTGGATCAGCGGGATGACCCTTCTAGCGATCAGGGCAAGATTATCGATGTGTTCGTTTCCAATATTCAAAGCGACGGCCGCGCAGCTCAGGCTATTCAAAACAAGTGGGGTCTTTCGGCGAGAGGTAGGTAATCATGAGCGTACTTGAACAGGTTTATGCTGAGGGGGGAGATTTAATTCTCCATGTCATTGAGCTGAACAGTGCCGCCTGGAATAACTCTATTGTTTTAGTGCAGGATTTTGTTGGGCATACATTTACCACCGAGAATTCCGATGTGATAACGGCGCAGCCCTGCGGCATGGCCATTGCGCTGCCTAAGCGGGATGCCAGCGGTGCTCAAAACCTTACCTTCGCCCTCGATGGCGTGCGTCCGGAAGCGACGCGCCGGCTGCGCCAGGCCCAGGATGATCAAGCGCAAATTAATTTGATTTATCGCTGTTACCTGGAGAGCGATAAAACGGAGCCGGCGGAAACTCCTTACAATTTTATTGTGCGGTCGTTCGTTGCCCAGTGGGACCGGGTGGAAATAACTGCCGGCCTATTTGATCTGATCGATATGCGATGGCCACGGGAGCTGTATAATAGCGTGAACGCACCTTGCTTAAAATACTACCAATGATTGCTAAATATTTGATGGCTAGCTACAGGGATGGCGCACGCGGAGAGGATGGCGAATATGATTGCTGGGGCTTGGCCAGGTCAGCGCGTGTTGAGCTTTACGGGCGGAAGCTTCTCCCAAGTCGAGGGGGCGAGTATCAGCATGACCCGGAAGGATTCACCGAGCACTATAAGGACCAAGCAAGAGAGATGGCGGAACTCGATACCCCGGTGCCAGGGGCAGTTATCGCGGTACTGAAAAAGAAGGTCGTGTGCATTCACGTAGCGCTCGTGGTGCACGATATAAATAAAACCGGGCTTGGCCTACATATACTGGACATTAATCCAGGTCGCGGTGCGCGACTGATCCCGCTTTTTAGGTTTCTCGAAGAGCATACACTGAGAACGATAAAATATCATGACGATCCGGATTTATCCTAGTCTCCTAGAGGGCGAGCCGATTGAAACGCACGAAACTGACCGCATTTGGTCGGTGGAGGAGTGGATAAAGTCGGTCGCCAAAAACTATTCCCCAGAAGCCAAAGACAAGCATCCCACTGTTCGTATAAACGGGCGGATAGTCGAAAGCACTGAATGGCCGTTAACACAGTTCGGCCCCTCGGACAGTGTGGATATTTATATTGAGGCGCGCGGCGTGGAGCGGATAGCGCTGGCCATTGGCCTGGTACCGGTTGCCGTCGCCCTCTCGATGAAGCCGGGAGATCAAAACAAACGGCAGCAAAACACGATTGAGGATCCCGGACTTCTGGCTAACCAAGTCCGATGGGGAGACCCCGTCCCAGAAATTGCCGGCGCGCCTATTTCGTTTCCCGACTACATCGCTCCCCCGCGCCGGTACTATGAGCAGAAAACCCAGCAGTGGGTAGACTCCCTATTGTGCATTGGTCGAGGGGAATATCTCACAGATGCCTCACAGGTTTTTGTCGGCGGCACATCGCTGCCATCACTGGGAGATGATGCTGAGATCACAATATATCCACCTGGCGCAGTTTTGGCTGCCGCTCATAGCGAGTGGTGGCATACGCCTGAGGAGGTCGGATTTACAACTGTCGGTGGATCAGGCATGACACTAGGCCCGCCGAGCGACGTACAGGCAGGATGGGCTTCGTCAATATCATTCTCAGGGCAAAACATAACAGGCAATGTCCCTGTCCCTCAATCGTGGGAGTCGGGCATGATTTTGAGGGTTATTGCAGAGCATCAGATAGTATTTGACGGCGATTCTATTCAGTCCGATCTGCTCGACACTATGAACTTGTCCGTGTCCGATGAAATCGAACTGACCGGCACCCGCGAAGGCGTTTACACGATATCATCCATAACGCCTGGAGCCGGAGCTGATCCGGGTGCGCCGTCAACTGCTGAGGGCAGCGCACCCCCGGCGCGTCTGGATTTCGGTGTAACTCCTGCCGAGCTTGTTATTAATTTAGGGTCCGCCTCTTACGGCGTTTCTTTGACAAGCGATGAGCCGACAGTGGCGTCACTTGTGGACACCATGAATTTTCAGCTTTTAGTATCAGGTGTAAGCGTCGAGGCGGACGGGGCGGGAGTTCTGAGTATAGTTCAGGATCCGCCTTTTGCTGGGCAAACCATCACGCTTTCTGGTGACGTTGCAGACCTGTTGGGCGCCCCCACGATAACCGCAGGCGAGGGCGCAACCGCAGCATCTGGCGTTAAGTACCACGTCGCGGGCGCAAACTTTGGGGTCGGAACAGAGGTGGCGGGCGCTGGTATTTCTGGCCTGCTCTACACGATAGTAGGAATATCGGGCAGCACACTCACAGTCAGTCCGGGTGATGTTGCGTTCTGGAGCGGTTTCCCCGCCGGCATATCGAATGCGACCAGCTTTGTTTCGCTTGACCCTGGATCTCAGCAGGGCGGCTGGGTCGGTCCCTTCGTTGCAACCCCGAGGGGAGAGGTGGCGGACGCCATCGAGGTTGACATTTTCTATCCCCAGGGGCTGATTCACTACACATCAAAGGGGTATTGGCGAGATACAATATCTCGCGGTGTCATTGCATGGCGTGAAATCGGCGCGTCGGGATGGACTGAAGTTCCATTCACTCATGTGGAAAAAATACCGGACCAGATCGGTTTCACTATCCGAATAAACCCGCCATCTCCCGGTCGTTTTGAGGTTCGCGTCAGATCCGAAGGGGTTGATGAAAACCATAAGAAGCAATGGACTGGACTGAGATCAAGGATAGTTGGTGCGCCGACTTCATATCCAGGCTGGACCGTGGCGCACATTCGGCTGCGCTCGGGGGATAGAATATCCGGCAGTGTTGAGAACAAAATATCCGTTCGAGCGATGAGGGTTCTGCCCACCGTCGAAGACGAGAACGTAACCGCCGCCACGCGGGACATAGTGCCTTTTTTCATACACATGATGCAGAGCGTCGGCTATGGCCGGGAGTTTCTGGACATGCCACAGTTAGAGGCGCTGCACGGAATCTGGAGCGCAAGGGGTGACACGTTCGATCTTTCGGTTAATAGCAACAGCACATTAAAAACTGTCGCAAATTATTGCTTGGGCGCTGGATTCGGCGAGATGACCTTGCGTCGCGGCAAAATATCAGCAGCAAGAGACGCGGCGCAAATTGGATTTCCTGGCCGAATATACAGCCCTCAGGAAATGACAGTTCCGCTTTCCGAGACCACAAAAACTGTCATGCCGGACGATGTGGATGGTGTTGATGTTGATTATGTCGATTATCTCACCGGGCAAACGCTGACGGTTGGCTACCGACTGCCAGGAGACATGGGCTTTAGAGTGGAGAGCATCAAGGCGCCAGGCGTGACCAGCCGCAGAAACGCATGGCGCATTGCTGCGCGAAGTCGCCGCATATCCGCATACCGGCGGACCATGTACAAAGGCGGTACAGAGCTGGCGGCCATGAATTCCTATTATTGGGATTTTGTGGGCCTTCAGGACGGCATACCAGATTGGGGTCAGTCTGCGTTTGTAGTTGACCAGGTGAGCAGCACGG
>CAYUGQ010000143.1:0-6240 GCA_964444305.1 uncultured Candidatus Sumerlaeota bacterium | reverse complement strand
CCAACTCCACAAACAATGCACCCCCTACCGCCTCTACCAAGACGCCACCATCACCCTCATCCACCAACACACCCAAGAAAAACACACCCACGGCAAACACGGCCAATACACCCTCCAAAACCCCGTCACCCGAGACGACACCCACGGCATCTACATCGGCACCCACGAACACTGGCAAGCCCAACACCGCCACCACACCCCCGACGGCAGCCCCGCCCGCGACCCAGACATCATCCGCACCCTCACCCAACAACAACCCCACCGCATCGCCCTCGCCCTAACCCCAAACAACCAACCACCCCAACCCACCTACGCACCCCTCATGCAACCCCAATCCCACGACCCCCTACAACACCCCCAAACCACCCCACCCATCGAACAACGCCCACCCCAATGGCACCCCAACGCCACACCCCACCAAATCACCAACGGCACCCTCCACGAAATCCTAAACATAACCGCAACCCTAACCTCCCGCCTAAAAATCGCCATCGGCCACCTCCCGGACACCCAAGCCATCACCCAACTCCACCAAATCACAAAAATCCTCCAAAACACCCAAAACATCCACCACCAAAACAACCCCACACCCCCCAAAACCCGCCCCGGCCGCCCCCCAAAAACCTACACCCCCACCACCATACAAATAGCCACCCTCCAACTCCAAAACACCCAAAAACACAAAAAACACGCAAACCGCAAAAACCCACCCACAACCCCAACAGAATCAACCACCAAACTCCAAACAAATCCAAACCCCACCCCACTACTCAACCCCAGCCAAATCAGCCATCAAACCCCCAAAAAATAAACCACCCCAAAAAACACACAAAACAACCCCCACAACGAATCAAAAACACCCCCCACAATAACCCTACACCGGCAACCAGCGCCCACGCGCCAGCCCGTGGCAGGCCGAGCCAACTCAGGCAACGCCGCTAACGACCACAAAAACAGGAGAAACACCATGCCAAAACACGGCAAAAAATTCCGCGCAGCCGCCCAAAAAGTCGAAGCCGGAAAAACATACCCCATGGCCGAAGCCGTAAAACTAGTCAAAGAACTAGCCTACGCAAAATTCAACGAATCCGTAGACCTCGACTTCCGCCTCGGCGTCGACCCACGCCACGCAGACCAGCAAGTCCGCGGCACCGTCAGCCTCCCCCACGGCACCGGCAAAACCGTCCGCGTAGCCGTATTCGCAAAAGGCGACAAAGCCGCCGAAGCCGAAAAAGCCGGCGCAGAATACGTAGGCGCAGAAGACCTCGTAACCAAAATCTCCCAAGGCTTCACAGACTTCGACGCCGCCATCGCAACCCCAGACATGATGGGCCAGGTCGGCCGACTCGGAAAAGTCCTCGGACCCCGCGGCCTCATGCCAAACCCCAAAACCGGCACCGTAACCATGGACATCGCCCGCGCAATCGAAGAAATCAAAGCAGGTAAAGTCGAATTCCGCGTAGACAAAACCGGAAACGTCCACGTACCCGTCGGCAAAGTCCAATTCACCGAAGAGCAACTCAAAGAAAACGCAACCACCGTCATCGACGCAATTCAAAAAGCCAAACCCGCCGCAGCCAAAGGCATCTACATGCGAAACATAACCATCAGCAGCACCATGGGCCCCGGCGTAAAAATCGGCTAACACACACAACAAAACAACAAAAACACAAAAGCCCTGTGGGAACAAAACCCACAGGGCTTTAACCTTTTAATCCTTGCCCACACCCACCCAAACATGCCACCAAACACCGCATCCAAAACAAAACCCCAGGACCACCCACACACCATGTCCATAGATATCAAACGCATAGCCACCTTCAAAACCCCCCAGGAACTCCGCAACCGCCTAAACGACCTAAACCTCACATTCCCCCTCGACGACCAAATCCAGACAGCCCCCCAATCCCCCCTCGCCCAACCCATCACCATCGGCAACCACACCCTCGGCAACCGCTGGGCAATCCACCCCATGGAAGGCTGGGACGCCACCACAGACGGCAAACCCACCCCACCCCTCATCCGCCGCTGGGAACGCTTCGGCCGCTCCGGCGCAAAACTCCTCTGGGGCATGGAAGCCATAGCCATCCGCCCAGACGGCCGCGCAAACCCAAACCAGCTCATCATCAACAAACAAAACATCAACCCCATCATAGACGCCGCCCACACCGCCCTCCAGGCCCACCAACAAGACTTCAACACCACCACAGACCTCCTCTGGGGACTCCAGCTAACCCACTCCGGCCGCTTCTGCCGCCCCACAGACAAAAAACGCATGGAACCACAAATCGTCTACCCCCACCCCATCCTCAACCGCAAATTCGGCCTCCCCCTCGACTACCCAGTCCTCTCAGACGACAACGTCCGCCAACTCATAGACGACTTCATCACCGCCGCAGAAATCGCCGCCAACGCCGGAGTACCCTTCCTCGACATCAAACAATGCCACGGCTACCTCCTCCACGAATTCCTCTCCGCCCACACCCGCCCCGGCCAATTCGGCGGCGAAACCCTCGAACAACGCACAGAAGTCGCCCGACAAATCATCCAAGGCATCAAACAAGTCGCACCAAACATAACCATAGGCGTCCGCCTCTCAGCCTTCGACTTTGTCCCCTACACCCCCGACCAAACCCGCGCCACCGGCGGAAACCTCGGACCCGGCATCCCCGAAAAACACGACAACTACCTCCCCTACGTCTACGGCTTCGGCGTCGACCGACAAGAACCCACCGGCTTCGACATCCGCGAACCCGTCCAATACCTCAAAATGCTCAAAGACTGGGGCGTAGCCATCGTCAACATCACCTGCGGCTCCCCCTACTACGTCCCCCACATCCAGCGCCCCGCAATCTTCCCCCCCTCAGACGGCTACCAGCCCGCCGAGGATCCCCTGATCAACGTCGCCCGCCAAATCGAAGCCGTCCGCCAACTCAAATTCTCCGTCCCCGAAATGCCCCTCGTCAGCAGCGGCCTAACCTACCTCCAGGAATACCTCCCCCACACAGCCCAGGCCCTCATAGCCAACAACTGGACAGACATCATCGGCATAGGCCGCATGGTCCTCTCCTACCCCCGCCTCCCCGCCGACACCCTCCAAAAAGGCACCCTCACCCCACGCCAGATCTGCCGCACATTCTCAGACTGCACCACCGCCCCCCGCAACGGCCTAATCTCAGGATGTTTCCCCCTCGATGACTATTATAAAGCCACACCTGAAGCTGATACCTTGAAAGCAATAAAACAAAAGCAAAAAGAAGAACTAAAAACCAAACAAAGCCAGCAAAACTAAGTGGTAAGCCCAACCCCCCAAAGCACATCATCGAAAGAACCTCTTGCCACCTTAGAAACACAAACGTGAGCCCCCACAGCCCCACCCCCGCTGCCAAGCCACAAACGCAGAGATCAGTATGAGTGCCATAATAGAATTCGCAGACAAGCTACGATCCCAGGTCGACATCGCCGACCTCGTCAGTCGCTACGTACAACTACGCCGCATGGGCACAAACATGAAAGGGCTCTGCCCCTTCCACAACGAGAAAACCCCCTCCTTCACCGTCAGCACCGCCAAACAAATCTTCCACTGCTTCGGCTGCCAGGAAGGCGGCGACGTCATCAAATTCATCCAGAAAATCGAACGCCTCGAATGGATCGAAGCCGTCCGCCACCTCTCAAAAGAGTACGGCATCCCAATGCCCGAACAGGCCCACAGTCGAACAAACGACGCAGCCCGCCAAGCCAAACAAGACGACCGCGAAGCCGCCCTCTCAGCCGTAACCTACGCAACAGACTTCTTCTCCAAACACCTCATCCAGCAAATCCAGTCAGGAGCCGAAATCCGCGACTACCTAAACCGCCGCGGCCTCGGACCAGACGCCATCAAACAATTCAACCTCGGACTCGCCCCCGCCTCATGGACAAGCCTCCTTGACGCCGCCCGCACCGCCGGACACCACCCCACCAGCCTCCTAAACAGCGGCCTCGCCATACGCCATGCAGAAAAAGACCGAATCTACGACCGCTTCCGCAACCGCCTCATCTTCCCCATCCACGACACCCACGGCACCCCCATAGCCTTCGGCGCCCGAGTCTACGCCCAGGATGCAAACCCCAACGAACCCAAATACATAAACTCACCCGAAACCCTCGCCTACCACAAAGGCCAGGCTCTCTACGCCCTCCACCTCGCAAAAGACCCCATCGTCAAAGCCGATCAGGCCATCCTCATGGAAGGCTACATGGATGTCATCGCCGCCCACCTCGCCGGGCTCACAAACTCCATCGCCACCTGCGGCACCGCCCTCACAGACGAACAAGCCCGCCTCGTGAAACGCTTCTCCCACAACGTCGCCTTCCTATACGACGGCGACGAAGCCGGTCAGAAAGCCATGCTCCGAGGCACAGAAACCCTCCTCTCCCAAGGACTAAACGTATCCATAGTCAGCCTCCCCCAAGGCCACGATCCAGACTCATACCTACGCGAAAACGGCGTAGACAGCCTTCGCCAGCAAATCGCCACAGCCACCAACTTCTTCACATACTTCCTCAATGTAGCCACCAAGCGCTACGACGTCACCACAGCCGAAGGCAAAGTTCAGGCAGTAGAACTACTCCTCCCACTCCTCCGTCGCGTCAAACACACCATCGCCAAAAACGATTACGCCCGGCGACTGGCCGACCGACTCCAAGTCGACCCCATCCTCGTCCAGCGCCAGATATCCACCGAAAACCCAAACAGCATCGATCGCATCCGCCAGTCCATCATCAGCACCCACGACACCGGCGAAAGCCTCGTTGAAACCACCCTCCTGAAACTCATGGTCGAATGCCCCGCAGCACGAAACCGCATCCGCGAAAAAATCGACCCCCAATGGCTCAGAAACCACTTTGTAAAAAAGTGGTATAAAGAATGTTGCGCCGCCATCCCCGAAGAACTTTGCTGGGAATACCTGCTCACCAGCGACTCCCTCAACAGCGACGACGAAGCCGCCCAATTACGCGCCCTCGCCGTCACCGACCAGACCTGCGATTCCTCCGAAGCCACCATCGACCACGTCGCCACCAGAATCCAGCGCCACTACCTGCGCGAACGCACCAAAGCCCTCGTGGAAGAGATCGACGCCTTCTTCCGTGCAACCCCTGAAGACGAAGAACTTATGAACAAACTCCGCTCCGCCGACGAAAACACAACCCCCGTACGCCCGCTCTTAAACCGTTATTTTATAAAACCTGACCTACGGCGAGACAGGCATTAAACTTGGTAAAGCTATTAATCCAAAACATCGAACAACTACTCAATCGACCTCGCCGTTCAGACTATTCCCACAAACAAGCGAAGAAAAATCTTGCTACAAGCTTACCTGCCAGTAGTCTACGCGCGAGCAAAAATGAAGCTACCGAAAAAAACACTAGAATTCCGGAGGCCAGCAACGGCACTCAGCCTATGAAACTAAGGTCTTTCGGAATAACAGACGTCGGCTTAAAACGAAGCCATAACGAAGATAACTTTTACCGCTCCGATGAGCTCGGTATCTATCTCGTTGCTGATGGTATGGGAGGCCACGCTGCCGGCGAAGTCGCCAGCAACAAAGCCATCGAATCCATTTCAGAGTTTGCAGAACGGTTCGAAAAAGACCGTAGCCTCACTTGGCCCTTCGGCTACGATTCCAAGTTGACCGAAGAAGGCAATGCCCTCATTACCGGGATCCATCTGGCCAATCAAACCCTCTGCAAGATGCAGCAGCAAAAAGCAGAACTATCCGGTATGGGAACTACCCTGGCTGCAATGCGCATCACCGGCGATACAGCCCTCTTGGCCCATGTCGGAGACAGCCGCATATACCGCCTTCGCGACGACCAGTTTGAGCTCCTCACCAGCGACCACTCCTGGGTAAACGAGCAACTACAAAAAAACATCATTACCGCCGACGAAGCCCGAACCCACCGTTATCGAAACGTAATCACCCGGGCCCTCGGCAATCGGACTGAACTTGAAATAGACACCCGCATCGAAGAAATTAAACCCGGTGACACATTCCTCCTTTGCAGTGACGGCCTATCCGGGATGCTGGAAGACCACATCATGGAAGCAGTCATCCGCACCTATCCAGACAGCATTCGCTCCGCCGCCAACACTCTCGTAGCCCGCGCAAACGAATCCGGTGGCCACGACAACATCTGCGTCGTTCTCGTCACCTGCATCGCGGATAATGGCGAAGGCCAAGACGACAACAAATAACT
>CAYUGQ010000142.1:0-6441 GCA_964444305.1 uncultured Candidatus Sumerlaeota bacterium | reverse complement strand
CCACAAAGGACGTAAAATCCGCATCCCTTCAGCCCGCCCCTCAAAATCAAAAACCAACCCATCCACCCCTGTCCCCCGGATCAGATGAAACAAAAATGTTTCCGCCAAATCATCCGCAGTATGCCCTAACACCAGCGCCTCCGCCCCCACCTCAGCCATCACATCCGCAAAAGCCTCATAGCGCAGGCGGCGCCAATGCCCCTCCGGACTCCCCCCCGAAATTCTGCAAGCCTCAGCAATCCGCCGCCCGTAAAACGGCACCCCAAGATCACCGCAAAGCTCCCGCACAAAATTTTCCTCCGTCTCCGCCTCCGGCCGCAATCCATGATTCACATGAACACAGTTCACCCTATACCGGCCAGCACTCTCCATCAATCCCCGCAGCAAAGCAACAGAATCCGCCCCCCCCGAAACAGCAACCAGCAAACGCCCCCCATCCGCCACAGCCCGCTTCAAACGAGCAGAATCAAGCAATCCCGCAAAAGCCCCCCGCTGATAAGGCCCGCTGCTCATGCTGCTCCGCCCTGCATCATCCCACCACGCCTACAACAGCCGAGCTCTCAAAACCCTCGCAACGGAGTAAACAGCATCCGTCTCCATCGTGGAATTATGCGCATAAAGGCGCTCACCTTCCCTCGCTCGCGGCAACACCGTAACCCGGGTTTCCTGCTCATTTTGTTTCACATAGAGCAGTTCCACCTCAAGCTCATACTCCTGCGCAAAATCCAGAAGCTGTTCAATATCTTCCCGATCCACCGCGGGGTTCGCACCCTTATAGTGATACTTGCTCGGCCCCCGCGACGTCATAGAACGAGAAACCAGCTTAGACACCTGCGCCTTATACTTTTCCACGATCTCCTCGTCGTGCTTCTGGAAAGCTTGCTCAAACCTCCGCTGCACCTGACGCGCCCGGCTCTCCACACCAGTCCCGCTTAAGACAAAACCCGTAGAATCCGGCTGCAGTCGATGCGCCAGCACGCTAGCCCGACCATCAGAAAGGTCTGTATCCAACACCTTTTCCGCATAAGCCAGGAAACGTACCGCAGCGATCATATCCTGCATTTCCATCTCAGTCAGAGACAAATGGAAACGGTTATCCTGGTTAGAATGAACACTCCCCGTTTCCATCTGAGGCACATGCCCCTGGTTACGCAACTCCTTCGCCACCCGCTGCAAATCCGTATCATTCGCCAGCAGCAACACATTATCACCATGCCGCTCTTTAATATACGGAGTCAACCGCGGATGCTGCCAGATCGCCTCCATCAAAGACTTGTCTTCCGTGATAATATAACCACTGCTGCTGCCCAGCCGCACCTCGCCTCGCTTCGTGCTCGATTCATCCACAAGCTGGCTGACGCTAGGCGGCAAATCCATACGACTCAATCCCTGCAAAAAAGCCAGGATAGATTCCTTCCCAGCCCCCCGGTCCATCATCGGCCTCAGGCTGTCCCGCGAAAACTCCATCGTAGTCATCACGTCCACATTTTTTATCGAGCAAAGCCGTGCCAGTTGGAACGTCGCATCCAGCGACAGATCCCTCGGAGCCACCACTTCGTGGTTCGGCTGAACAATCGCCCAGTTAGCCTTCGACGGAATCATCCCCGCCACCGGATTCTCATGAGTATCCCGATTAAACGTCAGCGTAATCGCATCGGAATTCGCCAGATTACGACCCATCGGCGACAACTTAAACTGAAAATCTGCCTGCTTGTCCCCCGGCTTTTTCCCCACCCCCCGTGTGCGAATCGCAGTATCATAATCCGCGCCGGAATTGGCAATCTGAGTCACTCCGAGGAAATACAGAGACTCCCCAATAATAACCGACACCGCTTCCTTCACTGACAAAATACCGCCATATCCCCCGCCGCCGCTGCCCTTCGGCAGCCGGGCATCCAGCACGGGCACCAGCGATTCCCAAAAGCTGGAATAATCTACCCAATGATCCTTCTGCACAGAAGCCAGCGCGCTCAGCACCGCCAGGCGCAATTCCACGATATTCGTCCAAAGCTGCGGCCTGTCCCCCCCCGACGCCACACCCTCCACAAACAGTTCATTCCAAGCCGTAGTTTTTAACCACCACTGAAAAATGTGCAGATAGGCCATATCTGCAGACTCCAGCAGAGGCAACAGGCTCTCCGAAGCGCGCCACATATTCTCAACATCCACAAACAAAGCCGAATCAAGAAGATACATCGTCAAAAATCCGGTATATCGGCCCTGTTTCGCCGTAGAAAATAGCGCACCTACTTTTTTAATGTCAGCCTTGTTAATACCCCCCGTGGTCAGCCGACGTGGTTGAAAAACATCCAGCCGCGCCGCATAAACCGCCACGTCCCTCAAAAGATCATTCGAGTTATCCAGCGGCGGCAACGTAGGCGCATTCCTTCGCACCCCCGCCATAGCTTCAATCCGTTGCAGCGACCTCTGATCCGGCTGATAACGCTTACTGATAATATAATGAAGATCCCGCGGAATCATCAGCGAGTTCATATACTTGTTATGCCCCTCAGAAACGGTAAACACAAGCCCGGTCGTCTGCGCAAGCATGTTGATAAACTCAGCCTTGCTGTGGTCCACCTTCCGCGCCCCGCTGGAATCCAGCAGGTCCCGGTACAGACACTGGCCCTTACGACCCAGTAGATCCTCAAACACCAGGCGTTCCATTTCCGGCAATTCCTCAACCGCATTATGCAGATGCTCCGGATCCAACAGCTTTTTCCGAATATCAAATCGCAAATCCAGCGGCGACCCAACCTCATGGTCCTCCAGACCAAGCACCCGCTTTGCCATCGCCACCAGATCTTCAGCGCTGACCTTTAATAACAGTCGCCCCAAAAAGTTCTCACAGTGCAACGGAAGATCAATAAACCCAATAAACACCTCCGGCACCAGCAGCCACTGCTCTTCCCGATGCAAGCCCGGCAGTTCCGTCGCCTCATAAGCCAGCCCCTTTTCCAACAGGCTGTCGATGACCTTCCGAAACATACGGATGGCCCCCTTAAACTGCCTCTGAGCCAGCTCCTCCCGCGACATCTGCCCACCATGAACCGCGAGAAACTTCATCGTATCCCGCTCCTCTTCCGACAGCCGCTCCCACATCTGGTGGAAATAGCTCGAAGAGTTCATCCGCGGGTAAAGGAAGTCTGCCAGCTTCTCTGCCGTACTGGCCTTTTCCGAAGAGACGTTTTCCGCCTTGGTAAAGCCCCAGTTATTGCTGATAGAAGCCAGCTTGTCCCCCGGCAACTGTCTAAGAAGCGCCCGCAGTTTTAGTGATTCAGAAAGTGCGTATGTGCGTTCAGTGTGCATCAAGTTATTCAATCTCTACCGTACTGCTAGTCAACGTATCAATCTCAGCATCATCATCCACAGGTTGCAACTCTGCACCCTCCGCGTCCATCACTGGAGCCGAAGCCACATCAGCACTGTCCAGAACCTGTATGCAATAACGATATCCCTGTTCCGTCAGAAACAAAGAGCGCTTCTTCGCACATTCCTGATCCTTGCTGTCCTTGGTAACAACAGAGTAAAACCATGCACTGCTTCCATCTGACTTCGGACGCAACACGCGTCCCAGTCGCTGTGTCTCTTCCTGTCGGGAACGATAAGTTCCAGACACTTGAACAGCCACATTAGCATCAGGAAGATCAATGGCAAAATTCGCCACCTTCGAAACGATTAACACTGAGATTTCGCCCGTCTTAAACCCTGCATAAATCTCATCTCGCTCGTTGTTCGGCGTCTGTCCCGTAATAATTGGAGCCCCGGTCATTTTCTGGATAGCATCCAATTGCCCCAGGTACTGACCAATAATTAAAATCCGATCGCCCTTATGCCTTTGCAGTAGCTGCTGCACCACAGCCAGCTTCGCCGGATTCTCCATGCTCAGACGATACTTCGCCCTCAAATCCGCCACCGCATACTTCAGCTTCAGCTCCTCATCCATCGGTACCCGGATTTCCGTACAAATCGCCTCCGCGATCCAGCCCTGACTCTCCAGTTCCTTCCACGGCTTATCATAACGCTTCGGCCCGATCAGCGAAAAGACATCTTCCTCTTTGCCATCCTCACGAACCAGCGTAGCCGTCAGCCCCAGCCGCCGCTTAGCCTGGATATCTGCCACCGCCCGAAACACCGGAGCCGGCAACATATGAACTTCGTCATAAACAATCAGACCCCAGTTATGGGCATTAAACAATTCCAAATGAGGATGCGAATCCGTTTTCCGGTCCCGGTACGTCAACATCTGGTAAGTCGACACCGTCACCGGACGAATCACCTTCGTCTCACCGCTATACTCCCCAACATCATCCGCAGGGATCGTCGTCTTATCAATAATTTCAGATCGCCACTGCCGAAGCGCAGTCACGTTAGTCGTCAAGATCAGCGTTTTCTGCTTCACAAGCGTCATCGCCGTAATACCGATCACAGTCTTACCCGCACCGCAAGGCAGCACCAGAACGCCACTTCCCCCCGAAGCCCGGCCGCCGCAATAAAACAGCTCCGCCGCCTCCTGCTGATACGAACGCAGGCTGAACTCACGCCCCTTCAACGTAACGTCACGAAAGCTCACATCCAGCGGATCCCCCTCAACAAAGCCCGCCAAATCCTCCACCGGATAACCCTGCTTGATCAGCGCCTGCTTCAGCCGCCCGCGCACATCCGGCAAAACCCGGATCTCCAGATCAGACAAACGCTTATCAAGAAGGGGCCTCACAGAAGGCGCCGCCAGAATCTCCTCCGCAACAGCCAGCTCACGGCAACGCAGCAACAGCTCACCCGTATCCTCATCCTTCAGCAGCTTGATACTGCCAAACCGGGCGAGCAGTTCCCGTGTTTCCGTGATCACATTCGGAGGAACATCATACTTTGCATACTCATTAAAGCCCGCCACAATAGATTCGAGCGAGACCCCCGCTGACGCCGCATTCCACAGCGACAAAGGCGTTATCGTATAAGTATGCAGATACTCAGGGCTTTTTGTTAACTCTGCAAACTGGTTAATAAACTCACGAGCAGGCTCATAACGAGGCCCCATTGTCTCCAAAAGAACCGTCATGTCCGACTGCACAATCAGCGGATTTTCAGGATTATACGCCATAGCCAACCAACCACACAAACATACTTTGCACTACTTCCATAAATATCATAAACAACAGAGGCAATCCTCTACCAGTTCCCTCTCACATGGTAATTCAGCCTAGAACTTTAACCCTTCCCCACATCGTAGTCCAGAAGAAAATGAGCCACGCGAAACCTCAACATAAAAAAGCGTTTTCCCTTGATACGACGCCCGCTGCCCATTCACTAAACCCCATGCGACGCAAAATTTACGCAGCACTCATCCACTATCCGGTCGTCGACAAACACGGCCAGCTCGTCTCCACATCGGTGACCAATCTTGATATCCATGATATCAGCAGAAGCGCCCGAACCTACGATCTTGACGGCTACTTCCTCGTCACACCCATCGAAGCCCAACACTGGCTCATAGGCACCATTCTCAAACACTGGGACACCGGATGGGGTTCCACCTATAACGAAAATCGCAAACACGCCCTAGGCCTCACCCATTCCAAATCAGACATCGGCCAGGTAATCGACCACATCAAAAACGAAACCGGCCAGGATCCCATCTTCGTCGTAACCTCAGCCCGCACCTACCCAAACACTATCACCTTCGCCAACCTCCGCCAGACCCTCGCCACCCCTGGCCAGCCCATCGTTCTTCTTTTCGGCACAGGCTGGGGCCTCCATCCAGAACTTATCGCCGACGCCGATATCATCCTCGAACCCATATCCGGCAGCGGAAACTTCAACCACCTCTCCGTCCGAGCCGCCGCCGCCATCATCTTTGATCGTCTCCTCGGCGGCTCACATTGATGTTGCGTAAACACCTTTCAAAAGAAATTAAACAACGGCATGTAGTCCAAAGGTGGGAGAAGGGCTTTATGAAAAAACTATGCAGGCACACAATCATCACACTCGGGCTGGGAGCCCTCATGGCATTCCCCGCCATCACCCACGCCCAACAGCCCCCCTCTCCCCCCCAGCCCTCCGGCACCCCTAATCGCCAGCAGCGCATCCAGGAACACCAGGAACGCATCCGCCGCATCCTCGAAGAAAGCGAACGACGCAAACAGGAAGCCGCCGGCCAGCAACCCGGCGCCGCCGCACAACCAACCTCCCCCGGCACCCCGGGCCAGCCCGTCCCCCCCCAGGGCCAACCCGCCCCACAAGGCGCACAAACAGGTCAACCCGGCCAGCAGGCCGTCCCATCCAATGTTGCCCCCGGCCAGCCAGTACCCACCGGCCCCATACAAAGCGTCCGTATGACCCCGCCCATACAACAGGCCACACCCACCCCCGCCCCCGCCGGCCCCCAAACCGCCCCCAGTGAAGACCCCACAATCCAGCGATTGCACCCCCACCACAGCCGCG
>CAYUGQ010000141.1:0-6450 GCA_964444305.1 uncultured Candidatus Sumerlaeota bacterium | reverse complement strand
TCTCTCTACTTTTTTGGATCCTACTTAAGCGCCGGACAGACGCTTCCCTTCTTCTCAGCAGCCTCCTCTGGGTCGCCTTCACTTTTGGCTCCTCCAACTGGATTGTAAACTCGCAGGGTCTTTGGCAGCATGGACCTCTTCAGATTTTTATCATCCTCGCCCTTCTTGCTGTCCCCCGTGATCTTACGGGCCGCTATATTTTCTGGCGCATTGCCCTTAGCGGTTTTCTTTTAGGCATCGCCGGCTTCATGCGGCCCACCGGCTATATTCTGATCCCTGTCTGGGGTCTCTACCTCCTTTGGAAAAACTGGCGGCTCGCCGTTCCTTTTACTGTCGGCGCCATCGTCGGTCTCCTTCCTCAGATCACCTATAATCTCACGTATGTCCCCCGTGGTGATGGCGGCTATTTCTACATGATCTTCAAGACCCACAATTTTCTTTTCGACCTGACCCCCATCAAAAACCTCTTTAATCTCCTCGCGAGCCCCAGCCGTGGCCTCCTTATATTTTCCCCTTATATGATCCTCCTCATTCTATGGTGCATTCCCAGCGTCCGCAAGACAGTTTCATCTCTTCATCACCCCTTTCTAATCGCAGGTTCCGCTCTTGCCATCTTTGGCATCTACCTGTCCTTCGATGTGTGGTGGGCGGGCTGGTGTTACGGTGCTCGCTTCCTCAGCGATATCCTGCCATTTATCTTCTTGCTGCTGGTTGCGCCGCTCCAGTACCTTTTCAGCCACCGCCGCGCCATTGCCATCCCGGGTTTTATCTTTGCGGTCGCTGCTATCACCTGGTCTGTGGGCGTCCAGGCCCTTGGAGCCCTCCGGTATGATGGGGGCTGGGATCACCGCGTGATGCTGACTCCTTTTCCCGACAATGCCTGGGACTGGAAAGACAATATCATTCGGGATGCCTGGACTGGCGGGGCCAACCCGCGTGCCACCATCCACGGGGCTGATTATTATGCTGTCGCTGCCGGCCACATTTACCGCATGGGGCAGAACGAAAGTCGGCAGTTCTACTTCTCTGGCTTCTATGAACCTGAAGGGTGGGGCACCTGGACGCGGGGTGCGCAAAAAGCCCGCATGCACCTGCACTTTCCTTCGGGCCCCGGGAAACTGTATTTGGCGGCCATGGGTACCGGGAGCCCTTATGCTCCTGCGCGCTTTGATATCTACCTGAACGGCCGCCGTGTGGAAAAGGCCGGCCTGAGACATAACGCTTTCAGTGATTGGCAGAAAGAACTGATCGAAATTCCGCTAAAAAAACATCGCCTGACGGGCGGTCTTGAACGCCTGGAAATCGTCTCTCATGACGCCCGCCGCGCGACACCTAATGGCCGGTATTATGGCCTCGCCATTAAAGAAATGGTCTATGTGCCGACGGATCAAAACGATGCAGCAACCACGCTGGTACAAGCCATGATGAGCATCGAGTAGACGCGAAATCGGTGGGGCCTCGCCTGAACAACTACCTTTTAAAGGACGTCATGGAGTCGGCCACGATAGCGTCCCTGGCTGAGATTTACCGGTGGTTAACTTCCTCGCCGGAGGGCCGTGTAGGAGACTTTATTTTTCCAGGACGGGTGGGGGCAGGAGGATTGGGGCGGCGGGTTTGGCCAGGGTTTCCTGACGAATTGTTTCTTCGACGGTTGTTTCTACCTGAGTTACGCCGCCGCCGTGGATGTAGATGCCACCGCGTTCCATACTGGAGCCTACAGGTACTATGGCGGGTTCAATGACGCGCATTCCCTGTGGGTAGCCCCCGCGGAGATTGCTTGTTACGCCCAGGCGCCCCTGAAAGTAGGCGTGGGCCTGGGAGCCTTTGGGGGTGCCGGTTTTGTATCCACGAGGGGATCCGAAATACCAGCCGTCAAGTCCGCTATACATGTGATATGGTGTGGCCAGGGCACCCAGTGCGCGAGGATACGTGCGTGGATTTTCAAACAAGCTGGTCGTGTGGGGCGTGTAGCCGGGCACATAACTGCGCTTTGCGTAAGCGGAGTAGGCGAAGTATTCGTGGTACGGAATGCCGGGGATGGGGGTAGGGCCGGGGCCTGCTATTTCAACAGGGCCTTCGACGCTACCGCCACTGACGACGGCTTCCGGTCCGGCGACAGCGGGGGCGATGAGGCTGCTTATCACCCCGCTTGTGATCACGACTTTTGAGAAAGACTTGCTCATTTAAAAAACCTTTGATGCTGATGCATAATAGACGCGCAGTTTACTGGATCGGGCGGAGTCGCAGAGCGTCTACGCTGACGCTGACGTTGCTGCCAGCGCCTTCAAGCCCTGCTGTGGAAATGGTTACCACTGGAACGTTGACGCCTTCTTTTAGCTGGTAATTGCCAAGGACGTGCCACTCGGCGGTCTGGGTCTGATCGATGGTGGTCTGCTGTTCGCCGGTGGCTGTGTTGATGGTTACAGGCACGGCGTTGGAACGGAACTGGGCAGCGCCAACAAATGAAAGGGCGACTTCATAAAGACCGTCAGCGGGAATGTTGGTTTGAAATGTGGCGGTCTTTACCTGGTCGGGATCAACCTGGGCAATAACGGAGCCCCCGCCCTGACCTTCGGAGCTGGCGGATGGAGTCCATCCTTCAGGTGGGGAAAGAACGAGGCCGCCGGGAGTTGAGTCGTCAACGGTGATGCTGGCCAGGGTGGCTGTGCCGGTGGCGGGTTGTGGCAGGGATGGCTGCATGGCAACTGCCGGTGTTCCGGTGGCGGCGGCTACAGTATTATCCTGAGCCGGAAGTTCAGGGAGGCCCGGTGCGCTCTGGGGCTGGGCTGCAGAAACATCAGGAAGGGATGGCAATTGTGGAGCCGGGGTGGCTGCGCCAGGCAATGTGGGCAGGCCGGGAGCCGGAGCCGGGGTGGCCGAAGCGCCGGGCAGTGTTGGCAGACCGGGAGCCGGTGCGGCCGATGCGTCAGGCAGCGTTGGCAGGGCCGGGGTCGGGGCAACAGGTGCCGGGGTGGCGGAAACAGCAGCGGCGGCCAGATCAGGCAGAGCGGCCGGGGTTGTTACGCTGACGCTCTGACTGCCGTCGCTGAGAACAGGGAACGGATCTACCGGAGCTGGAGTTGGGGCCAGGGGAGGAAATGCTGCTTCTGCGCTGGGGTTGGCTTCCAGGCCTGGCCGGGTAACGGTCAGTGAAGCGGCGCTTTGCTGGCCGGCAACGGTGCTTACGGCGGCGGCGGTTCCGGATTGCTCACTGGAGAATCCGGTGGTGGAAATCAGGCTTGCATTGATGCCGGCGGTGATGGGGTTCAATGTCTCTTCGTGGGCCACGGCTGGATCATAGCGGCCGGCGGCGTAATCAGCCTCGGTGCTGAGAATGGCTGATGCGGGCGCGGTCACATAGGCAGGGACCTGTGGTTCCACGGGGGTGGTTCCGGCATAACCCTGCGGCCAGTAAAAGGTTCCATAAGGGAGACTGGTGTAAATGTCTGTGCGGAGGAACGGTGCGCTGGCATAGGTGTACGCCGTGGGCGGCGACATAATGTTAGAAGGATAAGGGGTGGCGCCGGGCAGCAGGACGCGGGTCACTGTCTGTGGCATATAGATGATGGGCGGTCCGGCGAAAGCAGGCGACCGCAGATAGGGTGTGCCGACAGGGGCAGCGGCGGCCAGGCCTTGTCCGTAAGGGGCGACTATGCCAGCCTGTGTGGAAACTGTGGCCGGTGCGGGGAATACTGGAACGCCCATTCCGCGCGGCGTGGGGCGGGCGATGGCGGTAGAAACGTGGCGTTGGGTGGTGACTACAGAGCTGTTTTTTTCAAGCTGCTCTGTAACTTCCAGGGATTCACTGATTGTGGATACCGTAGAAACGGGTGGTTCCGGCGCGCCAAGTTCTGCGGGTGCAACAACCGCTTCAGTGGCAACCGGGTTTGTCAGGAGAATCTGATCTCCTTCCCGTATATCATTTACGGACTGTGCTGGCAGTTCGAGAACGGCATCACCGTTAGTGAAGCTGACGACCTGGGCATCTGTGACCAGGTTGCCTCCACGCACAATATATACGGTCTCACCCGGCGAGCGGACCTCCGTAAACTGGGCTGTCACCTGGTAGGTATCTGCATTCGGCAGTGCAGCTACTTTACCAATTTCCTGCGCCGCGGCAATTCCGGCCGACGCTAATACTAGTGAGAGCGAGAACGCTCCAACCACCTTGCTCATTAATTAACTCCCGTAACCGTCTTGACCCAACTTCAGCAGAGCATTATTTTCGGACGTCCGTCACTCGACATTAACGGACGTTCTATAAATTTCGGCAAATACAGCATTGGCAAACACGGGCGGGCAAGTAGTTTATTAAAAAAAAGCGGTTTCCGGGTGCGAAAGTTATTTTAAGGAAGTTAATGGTGCTGTCAGAGGGTCTGACGATGGTGGCGCTGGAGCATTTCCCGGTAATGGTCGTCGGTTTTCCGGACGAGGTTTTCGACGGAGAACTGGTCTTTGACGTGGATCCTGGCGGCGTTGCCCAGGCGGGACCGGAGGTCGGTGTCGCGGGCCATGCGGATGATGGCGTCGGCGAGGGCGTGTTCATTTTCGACGGGGACGAGGAGGCCGGTCTGTTCGTGGCGGATGATGTCTGGGATGCCGCCGCAGTCGGTGGCTACGATGGGAAGTCCGGCGGCGCCGGCTTCGAGTACGCTGGTTCCGAGACCTTCGCTGCGGCTGGGCTGGGTGTATATGTCGAGGGCGGCGAGGCAGGCGGGGACGTCTTTTCGGAAGCCGGCCATTTGGACATAGTCGGTCATGCCGGATTGCTGGAGGGTGTTGGCCAGGTCGCCGCCGAGGCTGCCGGAGCCGAAACAGACGAATCGTGCATTGGGGCATTGGTTGATGACGTGGGGTACGGCGCGGAATAGTACGTCGTGGGCTTTTTCTCGGCGCAGGCGTCCGGTGATACCGATGACGATGTGGGTGTCATCATAGCCGAGTTCGCGGCGCATGGTTTGGCGTATTGTGGGTTCGGTGTGGAAGCGATCAGCATCTATGGCGCTGGGGATGGTGACCAGGTTGTTTTCATTAATGTAGGGTTTTTCGGCAAGCTGTCGGGTGATGGCTGTGGAGATGCAGACGATGCTGTCGAAGAGGGTGCCGTATTGCCAGCGGTTGAGGAAGTGGTCTGCTACGGGGAAGATGTTGTGTTTGCTGCGGATGGTGATGGGGCGTTGATTTTTTGGGATGAAGGAGATTGCTTTGGCGTAGGCCCAGGAGTCGCGGCCGCCGTGGAGGTGGACGATGTCTGGCTGGTATTCTTTGATGATGCGATGAAGGGCGCGGGCATCATTGATGACGCCGAGGCGGAGGCCGCCGACGTAGTTTACGGTGTCATTGACGGAGAGGCCGGCTTCGCGGCTGTGTTGGGCGAGTTTGCTTTCGGGGGGTACGCTGAGGAGGACGTCCCAGTCGAGGTTTTTTAGGCCGATGCATTCGGTGAGGATGCGGTTGGACTGACCGCCCCAGCCGCGAAGGAAGTTTGTGTGGAGGACTTTCATCGGATGGATTTCCATCGGCGTCGATTCTTCCATGCGTGAACCAGATGATAGGTGGTGGAAAGCATGTAGCGAAGGCGCTGGGGGGTGGTGTCGTTCATGACCATGACCCGGGGGAGCCAGTGGAGCTGGTCGGGTTTGATGCGGTTGTCGCGGATGGTGCTGAGGGCGGCGTGGTAGCCGGCTTGTTTGACGAGGTCAGCTATGCGGGGGGAAAAGTTTCCGTAAGGATAGCAGAACCAGTGGGGGGTGATTCCAAAGTCGTTTTGGAGTATGTCGCGGGAGGTTTGGAGTTCGACGAGGGCGTCTTCGCTGGATAGTTTTGTGAGGCGGGGGTGTGTGTGGGTGTGGCTGCCGAACTGGATGCCGGCGACGCGCATTTCCTGGATTTCGTCGTGGGAAAGATAGTCGTCCCATGCGCCGGTTTGGGGGCGGCGGTTGACGCGATCGGTTATGAGGAAGATGGTGGCGGAGTAGCCGTTTTCCTGGAGTGCGGGGAGGCCTTGGAGGTAGTTATTGCGGAAGCCGTCGTCGAAGGTGAGGCAGACCCAACGGCTGGGCAGGGGTTTATCACCGCGCAGGCTTGCGACGATGGCGTCGAGGTTGACGGACTGATACCCAGCGTTTTTCAGCCAGGCGAGTTGCTGGCGAAAGAGCTGTGGGGGGACGTAGAGGCCGCGATGGTCTTCTTGTCCGGGGGGGCAGTCGGCTATATGATGATAGGTGAGTATGGCCACGGGATTGAGATGTGTTGTTGTGGCGGACTCAAATGCAAGTGGATATTGATTCGCGACTTAGTGGCTGGGGGTCGGTGGGTTGGTGGTCGGTAAGGTTAAGTGGTCAGTCCTTGTTTGGTTTTCTGTTTGTTGGTCGCTGCGACTGTTTAATGAAAAGGTGCTTCGCCGGCGAAGCTGTTGTGCTTCGTTTGTGCTTCTGGTGCTGCTCTATA
>CAYUGQ010000140.1:0-6456 GCA_964444305.1 uncultured Candidatus Sumerlaeota bacterium | reverse complement strand
AAGCATGATGAAGGCTTGTATTGTCGGGGTGCCTGTTCGTTCAACAAAATGTTCGTCGGGCGCAAGGAAAGGCTCAAAAGGGTGGGGCCTTCAACTGCATATCACCACGGTTAATAGCGTCTTTATGGCAATCTCATGACTTACTAGTAAATGGTTGCATTGCGTTTATTTACACGCGTAAAGAACGCTTATACTATTTGATTCAGATTTGTCTTGGAGGATATTTTTGAAGAAAGCATTCACTTTAATCGAGCTCCTCATCGTTGTTGCGATCATCGCCATCCTGGCTGCTATAGCGGTGCCAAATTTTCTTGAGGCTCAAACCCGGGCCAAGGTTTCACGGGCGAAGGCGGACATGCGGACGATTACGACCGGGTTGGAATCGTATCACATTGACCATAATGCCTATCCGAACAGCAACCGGATGTCTTGGGCGCTTTCGTTTGGTTCTAACCATAATATGATGGTACCGACGCTGGAACGGCTCACCAGTCCAATTTCGTACCTGACCGGTGCCTCTTCTTTCAGTGACCCATTTACGGGGCGTGCCCAGTATTTTGGAGGGAACCTATTGCAGGAGCAGACCATTGAATCAGTCGCCGCTGAGTACGGGATTGATAACTACCACTTGGCTACCAGCGTATATCGGTATATTGCGCGCGGCCCTAAAAACACAACCATTTGGAATCAACCGGGTGACAATCAAAAAGCCGTCTGGTATCTGCTGGAGGCTGCCGGCCCGGATGGTTATTATCACCAGATGGGAAATGCTTTGAATTCCAAAGATACGCCTGCGCGGCGAAACGTACTGAGCAAAATTCTTTATGATGCCAGCAATGGTACGGTCAGCCGAGGCAGCATCTGGCGTTCAGGTGGGGGAAGCGGACAAGGCAGCTTCGTAAAAGATTTGATTGCCCAGACCAACTAAGCAGCAGGCTCGGCATGGTAACGGGCTGTTATTAAGTCACTCCAATCCTAAATCAAAAACCATTTATAAGGAATAAGGCTATGTTCAAAAATACGGCGATTTTTCTAGCCGCTCTCGCGTCAGTAAGCAACTTGCAGGCACAGCTAGTCATCAATGAATTTGCCTACGATGACGTGGGGAACGACCGGTTAGAGTATGTGGAAATTTATAATTCCGGCTCTATCGATATTGATCTAACAGGCTGGCATTTTGAGACCGGACAGGATAGTGTGGAGAAATCGACCCCTTTTCCGACTGGTCACATAATCGCACCGGGAAGCTATTATATGGTTGGTTCGGCTGCGCCGGGTTCCAACTTAGTGCCGGGCGGAGTTGATTTTTATCATGAGCAGCCGTTTCGTAATTTCGCGAACTTTTTCACTTTGCGCAACCCGGACGGTGTCATCGTTGATTCGGTCATTTATTCCCGAAACGAAGGTGTAGACTTTGCCGAAGGTCATGGTGAGCCAGCTCATGATGGTGCGGGAAATGGGGGCGGGATTTGGTCTTATAGTTTGACTTCAGAAGGGCTTGGGCTCGACGGTCAGGGGCCCATCTTAACAGGCAATCCGAACGCCACTTTAACCTGGCAGCGGAATCCGGATCCTCTTTTTATCGATTCGGATAACAATGAACTGGATTTCCATCTGGCCATTGCCACCCCCAGGGCGAGAAATTTTTCGAATGGAACTGTTACGCCTCAGGAGATTGCTAACGGGCTGACTTTTGATTTTAATGATGTGGACGGCAACGCCGAGACGCGTTTGCCGGGCAATTATTCCAGTTTCCATGTTCAAGATCCATCGATTGGTGATACCATCGTTGTATCAAACAGTACCCGGTTTGGGTCGGAAAATCCATCGGTTATTCCTCCTGCTCCTGCGCCGGGTGGTGGTAATGTGGGCATAAGCTGGGCTAAGGCCAACATCGCCAACAGCGGGTTTGGTAATGCTGCGATTTTGAATCTGACGGAGCCTGTTTTGAACGTGGAAGCGGAAACGTTTGTGTATATCGATGCTCCTCTTACGGGTGCGCAGTATGATGTTGGTGATTACCTGCTTCTGCGCGGGCGTCCTGATCCTATGCATTTTTTCGGAGATGATCCGGTTAATCCCAGATACTCCAACGGTGATGTGGGAGTGCGCATCCGCTATGAAAACAATGTCAGCGAAAGCGGGCAGGTCATGCTATACCTGGAGCAACGGGTGAATGGTGAGACGGTGGCATTTGGTGATCCGGTGGAGGTTTCGGACAACCCTGGCTGGATTCGGATTTTGCTGAGTGTTCATGAGGAGAATGTTGCCGCAATCATTGGTGGGACCTATGGCAATCTCAGTGCGGACGGCACCCTGGAAGGGGGCATTCGTTTCCCGGCTAACTCCGGCACTTATACCACGACCTTGACCGTGCCTGGCGGTATCGGGATGAACCATCATACCAAGCATTATGCTCCGGCAGATGCAACGACTAATCTGGCTAATATCCGTCCGCCCACATACGATCACCTGACTTTCCGTGCACCGGTTCTGGCTTCGCAGTCTAGTGTATCCGACTGGACGCTTTATTGAGACGATAGACTTGAACCCTGTGTGAAATTGTCATTAGAACTCACCTTGAGATCCCGGGGCTTTTGCTGCCAAGCATGGGTCCCGGGATTATTAAGGGGTCTGTCCCCGGACGAAGAAAGGATGCCAGCAGGTGAAAATTATTGGGTTCGCTGCTGCAGTTGCCGTTTGGCTGGGAAGCGTGGCTCTGGCACAGCAATCTTTCGGTATGAACCTGATTCATCACAACATTGCATCGGGCGGGAACGTGACTTTTAAGAATTCGGATCAGCACACTATTGTGGCGGATTGGAACATCTACTAGACACCAAATTGTCCATAGAGGTTTGGGCTCGGAAATTGTATGTATTAAGCCTGACCGCCATGCCGACTGATCGCCCGCCAATGCCTGCTGAGCTTCATCCGATTCTTGCGGGTTGGCTGCGCCGTAAGCGATGGGATCCATTTCCGTTTCAGGAGGAGGCGTGGGGCGCGTTTTCGCGGGGGGAAGATGGGTTGATCAATGCGCCTACGGGTATGGGAAAAACGTACTCTGTGTGGCTGGGTCCGCTTTCGGAATGGCTTTATGAAAATCCGGACAAATCTTTGTGGGATTCCAAAAAACCGGCACCGCCGCAGATGCTCTGGATAACGCCGCTTCGGGCGCTGGCGAATGATACGCTTTCTGCGCTGACTGCGCCGGTTGAGGCGCTTAAAATCCCCTGGACGCTGGACAAGCGGACGGGTGATACGTCGGCATCACGAAAGGCCCGGCAGCGGCAGCATTTGCCGTCGGCGCTGGTGATCACTCCGGAAAGCCTTAGCCTTTTACTGTCTTATCCAAAAACGCGGGAACTGCTTTCGACTTTACGGACGGTGGTGGTGGATGAATGGCATGAACTGCTTGGGACGAAGCGGGGAACCCAGACGGAACTTGCTATTGCACGGCTGAGATCGTGGCTGCCGGAACTGAAGACGTGGGGAGTTTCGGCTACGCTGGGGAACCTGTCGCTTGCCATGGATGTATTGACGGCGGGTTCGAAAAGGCCGCGCAGGTTGATTCAGGCTCATGATGAGAAGGTGACGGAGATTGTGACGTTGCTGCCTGCGAGCATTGAGAAATTTCCATGGTCGGGTCATGTGGGGCTGAAAATGTTGCCGCAGGTGCTAGACCAGGTTTCGCTGGCGCGGACGACGATTGTTTTTACCAATACGCGATCCCAGGCTGAACTCTGGTATCAGAATATCGTCGGCGCGGGGCCGTCGTGGGCGAAGAAGGTGGCGATTCACCATGGCTCGCTGGATCGGGAAGTGCGGGAGGATGTGGAGAACGGACTGCGGGCGGGGCGGTTGCGGTGTGTGGTTACGACGTCGAGTCTGGATTTGGGTGTGGATTTTCCGGCGGTGGACCAAGTGATCCAGATCGGGAGTCCGAAGGGGGTGGCCCGGTTACTTCAGCGGGCGGGGCGCAGCGGACATCAACCGGGGGCGATCAGTCGGGTTTATTGTGTTCCGACAAATGCTTTTGAACTGGTGGAATATGCGGCCACACGAGATGCGGCAGCAGCGGGGGAAATTGAACTGAGGACGCCGCCAGATCGCCCGATGGATGTTTTGGTACAACACATGGTGACTCTGGCGGCCGGGGATGGTTTTAATGAGGATGAGCTTTTCGAGGAGGTGCGAAGCACTTGGAGTTATCAGAAACTGACTGCTGATGAGTGGGGATGGGCTATGGAATTTCTTGCTCACGGCGGAAAGGCTTTGCGGGCTTATGACCAGTATAAGAAGATTCAAAAAGAGGGCTCGCGGTGGGAGGTGGCGAGCGCGAAAATGGCGAAGCTGCATCGGCTGAACATTGGTACGATTACAAGTGATATGCACATTACGCTGAAGCTGCAGGGAGGAGGAATCCTGGGGTCGGTGGAGGAGAATTTCCTGGCAAAAATAAAGCCGGGAGATGCTTTCGTTTTTGCAGGGAGGCTGTTGGAACTGGTGCGGTTGAGAGAGCTAACCGCAACGGTGAAATTTGCAACGAAGCAGACAGGGATGTTGCCGACATGGGGCGGGAGTCGGATGCCAATCACCAGCCAGTTAGGTCGTGCTGTGCGGGCGAAACTGAATGAGGCGCGGCAGGAAATTTATCGGGGGCCGGAGATGGAAATGATCCGGCCGATCCTGCAGATTCAGGGTCGCTGGTCTGTTATTCCGGCTGATGATGAATTGCTGATCGAGAGCGTTCGCAGCCGGGAGGGCTATCATGTTTTCATCTATCCCTTTGAGGGGCACTTTGTCCATGAGGGGCTGGGGGCGCTGGTGGCGTGGCGGATTTCGCAGTTGTTTCCCCGGACAATTGGGGTGACAATGAATGACTATGGTTTTGAGCTGCTGAGTCATGAGCCGATTGATCTGGAGATGGATGATGATGCGTGGCGGCAAATGCTTTCGCCAGAAGCACTGGTGGATGATTTGCTGGATTCAATTAATGCCACGGAGCTGGCGCGCAGGCAGTTTCGGGAGGTGGCGCGGGTGGCAGGGCTGATATTTTCGGGATACCCGGGAGCACCTAAGTTGGCGCGGCAATTGCAGTCGTCAACGGGGCTATTATTTGATGTTTTCAGTCGCTATGATCCGGACAATCTTTTGTTGGACCAGGCTCAGCGGGAGGTTATTGAGCGACAAATGGAGGTGGTAAGATTGACGGAGACGCTGCTGCGTTTGCAGGAGGCGAAACTGAAGCTGATGCGTCTGAAACGATTTACTCCGCTGGCGTTTCCTTTGTGGGCGAGCCGACTTTCGAGCAGTACGGCGCACTTGAGCAGTGAGTCTGCGGCAGACAGGATTCGGCGAATGGTGGCGCACCTGGAAACGGCGGCTGAAAAAGAAGCGGGTTAGGTTTTCGGTTTTTTAGGCTGAGTTTTCCATCGACGATGGAGCCAGAAATAGTCGGCGGGATACTGCCGGATTACGTCTTCCAAGGCTGAGGTGTGCTCCTGGGTTATGCGTAGAACATCGCTGTCGGGGTCGGCATCGAGATCGGGCCAGATGGGTTCTGCGAAAATGACTTTGAGCTGTCGGTCGGGGGTGTCGGAGCGTACCGAAAATGCTGGTAGAACGGGGCAGTTCAACATGCGGGCGAATCGGGCGGCACCGGGAGCGGTGCTGGCGGGGCGTCCGAAGAAGTTGACGAAAATTCCGCGACGGCGAGCATCCTGATCGCCGAGAATCGCGACCCATTTGCCGCTGCGGAGGGCGTCGGGTATGGCTTTCATGGTGCGTTTGATTTCCAACACTTCGAAGCCGTGGCGGGCACGGCTTTTCAAGATGGAGTTGTTTACGAGCTGGTTATGCATGGGTTTGGCGACGGCGGCGACCGGGACGCCGACGTTCTGGGCGAGACGGCCGAGGGATTCCCAGTTTCCGATGTGGGCGGTTAAAATGATTCCGGCTTGATTACCGTCGATGAGGGGTTTGGCGTTTTGTTCGAAGCCGATTCTGTCCGGGTAATCATCCCAGCCGGCGCTGCCGATGGGGTCTGGTTGAACGAATTCAAAAAATGTTAGTACGGCGTTTTGCCAGCTACGGCAGCCGATGGTTGTTAGGTTGTGCCCGGAGTCGTGACCGAGGGATGCCTGGAGTTGGGAGTCTATCACATCGCGGCGGAGTTTGAAAACATGGTAAAGCGCCCAGCCAGCGGCGTCGGCAAAAATGATCATGCCACGGCGGGGCACCAGACGGAGCAGGGCGGTGATTGTGAGCCAGCCGATGTATTCCAGACGATGAAGAAATGTTATGCGCCCGCGGCGGGGCCCGCTACTGGCCAAATCGTGCGCTGAACCGGATTTCTTCGCCTACTTCCAGTTGGACATCGCGGAGGGCGGCACCGGCGAACATATATTGTCCGAGGGCAACCTGGCGACCGTTCCAGGCGGTTACTTTTGGCTT
>CAYUGQ010000139.1:3896-6500 GCA_964444305.1 uncultured Candidatus Sumerlaeota bacterium | reverse complement strand
CCCACCAGCGGCCCTCACGCCATTACCGCGACCGGCACAATCACCGAAGAAAACAACATCAGTGATGACCCGGAATATGCATCTACCGATTTCACCCTGCCTTCCTTTATGGACGTAGCCAGCAACGCCTATGCTACAGCAGCCAGTGACGGCGGACCGCTATCCGGTGGAGCTGATTACGTCGGAGAAGTCTCAGCCGTCGGCGAGTGGGCAATCTACTAACAACCCAAAACCAGCCAACATCAGGAAATAGAAAAGCCTCCCATCGCGGGAGGCTTTTTTTTTGTCAAAAACAACTCACATAAACCACCTGAAACTCAATCATACCCCAGCCCCCCCTCGCCCCTCAACTCAGCCCCGGCAGCCCCAACAGCTTCTTCAAATAAAACCGCAAACCGCCATCCACTTCCCACTGCATCTCCGCCGTAGTCGGCTCCTCAAAATAAAACGCACTGGCATAATGCAGCGGAGCCACCACACACGCCAAATCAAACGACTCATGCAAACGCTCCACCGGCGCATAGGACATCCACGCCGCCAGATACCCCTCCCGCGCCCGCTCCAGCGTCGTCACATCAGTCCGGTCCCCCGCAATAAACGGATAAGCCATCCGGAAAAACGGATGCGTCACACAAGACTCAGACCAGTCAGGAAAAGCAAAACCCGGAAAAGTCGGCACCGCAAACGGCGAAAAATCACCATGTTCCAACACCGCCGGAACCTCCAGCGTATGCAACTTTCTACAAGCCTCCTGATATCGCGGAATCCTCTCCCGCAAAACCCGAATCTCCTCCGGCGAAAGCACATGACGCCGCACCGCCAAATCATTAATCAGCGCCGGAATAACATTACTCAGCTTGTCCGCCTGTCGATCCGGCAACCCAAGCTCCAAAAACGTCGGCACATGCCGCGCCGTATTCTGCTGAAACGTCGCCATAGCATAAACCGCCTCATCCAGCTCCGCCAGATGCTCCACCTCAATCCCCTCAATCTTAATACACGAACCCGTCGTACGAGCCAGGCTCCAGCCCCGCCGCGGATCACTCGCAATATGACCCGGCAAAAACTCACTAAAATACGGACGCAACTCCCAATCCAGCAGCCGCTCATTAATATCCAGCGGCCTCCGCGCCGCCCGGAAAAACACCTCACCCACAGACGTAGGCGCCCGTAACAGCACAGATTTATGACTCACCCGCACCTGCTCAATACTTCCCAGCGTCGAAATCGAATGCCGCTTCAACTGATCCAGCACCCACCCCACCGCCGACACCAGCCAACCCGCACGCCGCCACGGCGCATCAAGGTTCGCATCAATCGATGTCAAATTCCCCTCAGCAAACCACGAATGCAACAAAAGCGAATGCCCCGGCTCCGGCAGGCGAATAGACTCCAGCTCCTCCTGCGCCACCCACCGACACCCCTCCGGCGCAACCAGCCCCAAACTCCCATGCGTTTCCATCTCATAAATCCGACACAACCGCTGCTGATCCGTCGAAACCCGGTTACACAAACAACGCAGCGTCGTCACCTTCAAACCCCACCGCCGCTTAACCTGCCGGTTAACATGATCCACCATCTCCCAGGGAATATGCATATCCCCCTTCCAGGACGGCAAGGCATAGGTATTATCCGGCCCCTCCACCAGCAGCAGACGTTCACCGTCGCGATCGCTGATGAGAGCGAAGTAATCCAGCAGGTCATCTGTTTCCACGATGGGCAGGGTCACTACGGAAGCCTTTAGTTCAGATCCACAGCCACACCACCCAAACTCCAGGCAACATGGCCGCGTTTCAATAAATATACTGCACGCGCGAAAGCCAATTGTTCGTTTAAAGGAAGTTTTCACCTTTTTTGGGAACAAAAACAAAAAAACAGGCAACAACGCCCCAATGCCCCTTGACATGCCCCCCCACAAAAGGCCCAGTCACACCCAGATTAACGCCAAAGATCACCTTGGCCCCAATCACAAAAACAAAAACCAAGCCTTGGGAGGCTACCAAATGAAGTTAACGCATATCGCTCTCGCCGCACTCGCACTCGCAGCCCTTTCCGCCTGCAGCTACCGCCCCTGCCCCCGCCCCTGCGCACCATCCGCACCCAGCTACGTAATGCCGGCGTGCCCACCGGCACCCTACGCACAGCCCGTAAAAATGGGCCACCCGGGTTACGCACCCCTCGAAAAATAATAAAATTTGAGCAACCGGGAAAAGGTTCCCAAAAAAATGCACAACCATGCATTTTTCAGTTGCCAAAGAGTCGCGAACCCAGTGAATTCGCGATTGCTTGCTTGCAAGAAGTAACAAAAACCGGTTAGGAGGACTCCTATAATGAAAGCGATTACTTTCGCTGTTGCTGCAGTAATGGCCGTTTCCTGTTTCGCAGGTTGCGCCAACCTTCGTACGCGTACGGCTCCGGCCCAGGCGTGCCTCACAAACGCTTGCGGTGGCTTCGGCCCTTGCCAGAGCGCATGCGCTCCGGCTCAGATGCCTATGCCTATGCATATGCCGCCGCCGCCCCCGCAGTACATGCCCCCAACACTCGAGAAGTAATTGGGGTCGCTGTAAGGCGACAGCAGAACGTCAAAGCCCCCCGGGAAACCGG
>CAYUGQ010000139.1:0-3796 GCA_964444305.1 uncultured Candidatus Sumerlaeota bacterium | reverse complement strand
TAATTGGGGTCGCTGTAAGGCGACAGCAGAACGTCAAAGCCCCCCGGGAAACCGGCGGGGCTTTTTCTTTTGCCCACCAGATCCCCTCATCCTCCATTCCCAACAAAAAAGACAGACACCAAAAGGCACCTGTCTAAAATCAAATCTCTAAAACCCGCCCCCCAAACCCTGCCATGCCCATGAAGCCAAAGCCCTTAATTAAGGAGCAGGCGCAGTCACCGGCAGGATCGGCGTCCGTTGCGATACATACGTCGGATGCGCCATCACCGCCTCAATGTTCACGACCGTATCCAGCGAAACCGTCTCAATCACCTCAGTCACCGGCACCTCATCCAAATCATAAGGCTTCCCCGCATACACCTTCAGCCGAATATAAACACTACTCGGCGCAACCGTCGGTCTCGGTCTCGGGGCCACCGGCGGCCAGTTCATTTCCCACGGGTTCGCACCCGAATCACTCGCCATGGCGTGATTCCAGTATAGCACCCCAAACGAATGCACATTATAACACAGCGGCCCACTCGTCACCACCACCTGGCTAGTCACAGGGTCAACCCCCCTGATCTCCCGCATTAACGTATGCGGGCGCCCGTCCGGATCATAACCCAGGTAAAGCCGCACATAACGGCTCAGCGGATCACCCGGCACATCAAACGTCGGAAACTGCACCGTCGCCGAAGTCGCCCCAATATCCTCATCCACATCCCCATCGCCCAAATCCGGATAACCAAAAAATACCGGCCGCTCCACATAATACTGAGTCTCACTCGCCGGCGCCAGCGCTACATGCTTATCATGCGTCGCCCGCACCCACGTCCCCTCATCATCCGCCCCATTAAAAATCTCCTCATCAAAATCTCCATCGCCATCATCATCAAAACGATCACCACCCCCAGCCACCGAAATCGTCTGACCCGCAAACGGCCCAAAACGCGACGTGCCGTTCCTCGCCCGCTTAAACTCGCTCGACATCACCTCCAGCGCATGCCGCGCATTAGCCGTAGCCTCCATACGAGCCCGCGCCTTGTCATGACTGTCCAGCAGCTCCACAAACGACCACACAACCCCCACCATGATGATCATGATAATGGTAATCGCCACCACCATTTCCATCAGCGTAAGGCCGCGCTCCGAGCTCAGCCGCTTTATCACCGGGCGCCCCATCATCGTCCAAACCTCAACTCATACAAAACATCATGATCCGGATTATTGCTAACCCGAAACTGGGGAGCATACCGGATAATCACCCGCGCCACACCATCATCCCCCTCAGGCGTCTGCCCCCCATAAAGGATCGATCTCCCACTAAACTGATAAGCCAACTCCGGTGCCTGCGTAAACTGCATCGGCTCCGTCGGCACAGTCAGGTTCCTGATTGCCATCACCAGCGTCCCCGAAGTATCATCATCACGCCGAATCTCCTCCGCCTTCAACTGCGCCAGCATCACAGCCTTCGTTTCCATCTCAGCGTCCCTCGCCGCCACCAGGAACCGCGGGAAAAACGTCAAAATCATAATAATCCCCACCAGCAAAATGCTCAGCGAAACAATCGCCTCCAGCAGAGAAACACCCCGCACGCCACTTCCGCGAATCATCATCATGGCTTATCCGCCAGAATCGAAGGCTTTGCCGTAGCCGAAAACAAACGCACCTGGCTGGTAATCGGCCCCGCAGGCGGAGCATCACTATCCTCCAGCAAACGCACGTTCGCCTGATCAGACGAACCGTTAGGCATAAAACGTATCACCACATAAGGATTTGAAGAACTGGCCGTAAAAGTCGTCCCCTTCACCTGCGCATCCACAAAATGCACCGAATCCGGCAAATCTTTCCACGGAACAACCAATGCCCGTGAAGCCGCATCCAGCGTCGCCGGATTCGCATCATTGCTCGTTCCCGGATCAATCTCATCAATCCAGAACCCATATTTCACTTCATTCGTCTGCGGATCACGCCATTGCAAAACAAGGCGATGCCACGCATTGCGGCTAACCGCCAGACTCCGCGCACTGATCATCGCGTCCCGCATAGACTGAGCCCCAGCCCGCAAGCTCCGCCGCTGCTGCATCGCACTATATGAGTTCACAGCCACCAACGTCAAAATCAACGCGATTGCAACAACCGCCATTAACTCCGCCAGAGAGAAGCCTCTATGTTTATCCAGCCTGATTTTCATTAATAATCCGTGGCAGTCTTCAGCCTGTTCGATTTATATTGCACACAGACCCGAGCCGTCAACCGCAACCCTGTCATTTCCAGACATGTTAAATATGCTGTACAGTGCACCCGCACTTGCAAACGCTAATAACCCATTCCACACAATTTTTTCAAATCAACCCCGAGGTTCACTACCATGGCAGAAAACTTTCCCGTACTAAAAGAAATAATGAGCGAACCAGACCTGGACCGTGCCCTCATGGCCCTCGCCGCTCAGCTACACCGCGATTATCATAACGACCCCGATCTCGTCCTCCTCGGAATCCGCACCCGCGGCGCATACCTCGGCCACCGACTCGTCAAAATACTCGCCGAAAAATTTGACCACCACGTCTCCATCGGCGAAATCGATATCACCCTCTACCGTGACGACCTCAGCACCCTCGGTCCCCAGGCCATCGTCGGCAACACAGACATAGGCTTCGACGTAACCGGCAAAAAAATCGTCCTCGTAGACGACGTCCTCTTCACCGGCCGCACCGTCCGCGCCGCCCTGGATCAGATCGTCGATTTCGGCCGTCCAAAACTCATCCGTCTCCTCACCCTCGTAGACCGCGGAATGCACGAATATCCAATCCAGGCAGATTACGTCGCTGTCAAACTCGACACCGACGAAACCCACGTCGTTCAAGTCCGCCTCCAGGAAGTCGACGGTGATAACGGGGTACTCCTCTGCAGCCTCCCTGCCCCAATAAACTGACATCTCGCAACCGCGAGCCATAATTGGTATCTAACAACCAAACTTTCCTTATTATAAATCGGAGAAAACCCGTGAAGTTCAGCCCCATTTCCACCCCATTGTTGATAGCTACCCTCGCCCTCGCCGCCCCCGTGGCCGCCCAAAACACAACCCCCACCCTCACCACGCCACCCCCCAACACCATTACCACATCCGGAGTTACAGCCAAAAACGTGTACGACATCCCCATAGAACCCATGGAAGCCGCCGACGCCACCACCGTCACCTCCCTCTCCGAATATAAAGGCAAAGTCCTGCTCATCGTCAACGTCGCCAGCAAATGCGGCTACACCAAACAATACGAAGGCCTCGAAGCCCTCTACCGCAAACACAAAGACGACGGCCTCATCGTTCTCGGCTTTCCCAGCAACGATTTCCGCGGACAAGAACCCGGCACAGAAGAAGAAATCCTCGAATTCTGCCGCGGCGTATACGGCGTAACCTTCCCCCTCTTCGCCAAAGTCAACATCGTCGGCGACGACAAATCCCCCCTCTATCAATATCTCACCGGAGGCGACCACCCCGCCCGCAGCGAAGTCTCCTGGAACTTCAATAAATTCCTGATCGACCGCAACGGCAAACCCGTAGCCCATTTCGACAGCAAAGTAACCCCCGAAGACCTGGAACTAAACGCCCGAATCCAACTCCTTCTCGCTCAGGAGCCACAATAACACCACCCAATTCCGGCCACGGCTCTTTAAGACATCGGACCGCTAACCCCATTTTCTTATCCCATAGAGTCCCAAAGAGTCCTTCCCGGGAATTGTGGCTTCCACGCGCCCTGACCTATAACCCTTTTCATCATGAAGACGATGATGACCCTCCGCAAAGCCGGTTAGG
>CAYUGQ010000138.1:2909-6526 GCA_964444305.1 uncultured Candidatus Sumerlaeota bacterium | reverse complement strand
TCGGCCTCATTATCCACGGTCCACACATAGAACTGCATACCCATTTCGTGGCACTTTTTGACAAGCTCTTCCGTCACGCCGCGGTAATCTAGATCAACGCCGGTCAGGTTGGCTTCTTTGGCTTTATCCAACACGCTCATGGGGAAAGGCAGGCGCTTGTTTCCTTCGCGGGGTGAGCTTTCCAGATAGTAAACTTCATTGTCCGGCATCTGTTTGCGAGCCTCGATACAGGTATCCATATTGAAGCTAATGATGATAAACTCATTCAGCGGGTGGCCGGTTTCTTCGATCAGCTTTTTCACCGGAGCGACGGTGTCAGGCTGGTCTTTGATCTCCACCACGATCTGCGTGCCGCGGGGTTTCATGTCAAAGATGTCTTTGAGGTAAGGGATGGTTACCCCTTCGAATATCGAATGCTTCCAGGCTCCCACATCGACCTTTTCGAGAACATCCGAATCGGTCTTCTTGATTTCATAATTAACGCCCCCGGCGGTTCGGGAAGTGGTGCGATCGTGGAGAGCCATGACCTTCTGATCGGCTGTCAGGTAGACGTCGATTTCCACGCCATCTGCGTTTAAATCGAGGGCAAGCTGCATGGAGGCTGTTGTGTTTTCCGGGGCATAAAAGGGGGCTCCGCGATGAGCAACGATGGTCGGCTGTGCCGAAATGGCAAGACAGGAAAGCGCAAACAAAGCGCCGGCGAGAATTCTCATTTATTAATACCCTGTGTCAGTATATTGTCTCTGAGTGGACCGCTTGCAGTTAGCCTGCGCAACGAAAAACTTCCTCCGGTTACGGGTCGCTGCCAGATTGAACCGGCGGCTTTCCTGTAGGGTATCGCTATGGCCGAGGCGAACAGTATTATAGAAGAAGACAAGGTCCATTCCGGCAAAGATTCCGGCATGGCGCGGCGCCTCATCGCTTATATCCGGCCTTATTGGAAGATGGTGGTCACGGCCAGCGTTTTGTCTTTGCTGGTGGCCCTGCTGACCTTGGCCGGACCGAAGATCGTTCAAATCACGATTGATGATTATATCATGCAGGGCGACACGGAAGGGATCCTCTATTGGAGTGTCGTTTATCTGCTAGTGACGATTTTTACATTTGTGCTGGAGTACGGCCGCGAGTGGACGACGGCTTACGTGGGTCAGAAGGCTATGTTTGATCTGCGGCGGGATATATTTGGACACCTGCAAAAGCTGTCGCTGCCGTATTTTGACCGCCACCCGGTGGGTCGGGTAATGACGCGAGTGACCAGCGATGTTGCAGCTCTCAATGAGATGTTTGCCCAGGGACTCACCACGCTGGCGGGCACGATTTTCATGCTGATCGCCATTGCGGGCATTATGCTTTATAATGACTGGCTGTTGACGCTGATCATTTTTGCATCTCTACCACTGTTACTGATGGCCGCAGTCTGGTTTCGCCGAACGGTCCGCCGAGGCTATCGCGAAGTGCGTGCGAAACTGAGTGAGCTTAACGCTTACCTGCAGGAGAACCTCAGCGGCGTGCGCACGGTGCAGGCCTATAACCGCACAGCGCTGAACTTTGTGAAGTTTCAAAAGCTGAATGACGAACACCGCGATGCCAACCTGACAACGGTTTTCGCCTATGCGGTTTTTCTGCCCATTACAGAGCTGGTGGCGGCCATCGCCCTGGGTTGTATTATCTGGTATGGTGGTGTTGCTTCGCTTAATGACACAATCACCGTGGGGACCATTGTGTTGTTTATCCAGTACTCCCAGAGATTTTATCAACCCATAAAAGATCTCAGCGAGAAGTTTAACGTGTTCCAGACGGCCATGGCCAGCGGCGAGCGGATATTTCATCTGCTGGACCAGAAACCGGACGTCCCTCCGCCTGTTACCCCGGCAGCCTTTCACGGCCTTCAAAAGAGTATTACTTTTGAGAACATCTGGTTTGCCTATAAGAATGACGAATGGGTGCTGCGAGATGTGAGCTTTGAGGTTAACCGGGGTGAAACCGTTGCGCTGGTGGGTTCGACAGGCAGCGGAAAAACGACAGTCACAAGCCTGCTGGCGCGTTTTTATGATGTGCAGCAGGGGGCTATCAGCATCGACGGGACCGATATTCGCACGATTGATCCCCATGATCTGAGGCGGCGCATGGCGATTGTTCTGCAGGATAATTTTTTGTTTACGGGAACGATTGCGTCGAACATTCGCCTGGGCAATGAGGACATCAGCGATGACGAGGTGCGCCGAGCGGCGGCCAGCGTAAATGCATTGCCGTTTATTGAAACACTGCCGGACGGCTTTGATCAGCAGGTGCTGGAAAGAGGGGCGACGCTTTCTGTGGGGCAAAAGCAACTATTGGCTTTTGCCCGGGCGCTGGCTTTTGATCCGGACATTCTGATTTTGGATGAAGCCACAGCCAGCATTGATACGGAAGCCGAAAATCTGATTCAGGATGCGCTGGCCACGTTGCTGCAGAACCGGACCTCTATCGTGATTGCTCATCGGCTCAGCACCATTCAGAATGCCGATCGTATTCTTGTCATGCATCACGGTCAAATCCGGGAGCAAGGTACGCACTCGGAGCTGCTAAGGCTCAATGGCATCTACCGCCGCCTGTACGACCTCCAATACAGACACGGCGCGCCAACCCAGTAAAAGCCAGGCCAGCGCGCCGTCACGTTGTCAGTATCTAAGCGAATTCGGTTGGGATCAAGCTGGAACCTTACGCTGCATTTCACGCTCCCACACACGGTGCGCCGCTACGGCATCGTGGAACTTCTGCCGATCAGCAGCGCCATTCCCCTGACCAAAAACCAGCCCCTCATCCAGCGGAAGATCGCCTGATTCGCTTGCCTTATTCTGCAGTTTTCGGGACGCATACGTGAGGTTGAAAAGCTCCATCGCTTCACCATCAATGGCGATGGCTTTGCAGTGGAGAAACTGCTCATCCACAAAGTGAAGTGCATTGGGCAATTCAAGCAGAGCGCTTACGCTGGCCGCGCCTCCGGGGACATACATGGCATCGAACAGAACGGATTTTGTGGTCAGGAAGGTGAAGTCCACTTTGTATTCCTTCCCGTTGGATCCGTTTATAAAACCATTCGTCGGTGCCACGATCATGGGGCGGGCCCCTTTACCCTTCAGGAACTCCATCATTCCATCCAAAAGCTCTTCATTAACACCATGGGCGGCAAGGATTGCAATCTGGCGACCCTTTGCACCTTTTCCTGGCAGATAAGTCATGCTGAGGGCCGGATCTTTATCCACGTCCTGTTTCACTCTTTTAGGCTGATAGTCCTTGGGGTCGGCGTCGGCGGGGATGCTGCGGTTAATGGGTTCTTCCGGTGGCTTCACTTCCAGCCCAAGCCCCTTCGCCACATCAGCTGCAAGGCCTTCGTCCACCTGAGTCAGAAGGCCCACCATGCGCTCCCGCACTTCCATGCTTTTCACTTTTCCAATCTCAAACTTCAGAGCATCCGCCAGGTGCATTTTCTCCGGCTCGGTCTGGCTGTTATAAAAGAGAGTGGCCTGGCTAAAGTGATCCATAAAGCTTGGGCTGCGGCTGCGGATTTTATATCCCTCCACTTTCGTTGCATGATGAACATAACCGCCCTCGGCCATCTTTGCCTGGAAAGGACA
>CAYUGQ010000138.1:0-2809 GCA_964444305.1 uncultured Candidatus Sumerlaeota bacterium | reverse complement strand
CTTTCGTTGCATGATGAACATAACCGCCCTCGGCCATCTTTGCCTGGAAAGGACAACCACCGCGCAAGCCGTTAGGATCATAGCTGGTCTTGCCCTTATTGATGGTCTGGCGCATGTGGCCGTCCCGCTGGTTATTATGCACGGGAGCTACGGAGCGGTTAATAGGGATTTCATGAAAGTTCGGCCCGCCGAGGCGCTTCAATTGAGTATCTATGTAGGAAAACAAACGGCCCTGCAAAAGAGGGTCATTGGTGAAGTCGATCCCCGGAACGACGTGTCCCGGGTGAAAAGCAATTTGCTCAGTTTCAGCAAAGAAATTATCGGGGTTGCGGTTAAGCACCATCTTTCCGATGCGCTGAACCGGGACCGTGCTCTCCGGGATAATCTTGGTGGGGTCAAGCAGGTCAAAGGGAAATTTGTGCTCGTCCGCTTCATCCACTAGCTGGACGCCGAGTTCATACTCCGGATAATCCCCGTTTTCAATGGCCTCCCAAAGGTCACGCCGGTGGAAATCGGGATCTGCACCGGAAATTTTCTGAGCCTCATCCCAGGCGACTGCATAAGTCCCCTGCAGCGGTTTCCAGTGAAATTTCACAAACGTGCCCTTGCCATCTTCGTTCACGAATCGGAACGTATGGACACCAAAGCCTTCAATCATCCGATAGCTGCGAGGTATGCCTCGATCAGACATGAGCCACATGATCATGTGCATGGCTTCCGGCATGTGTGAGATAAAATCCCAAAACGTATCATGAGCACCGGTAGCCTGAGGAATTTCGCTGTCGGGCTCCGGCTTGATGGAATGCACCAGATCAGGGAACTTCATGGCATCCTGGATAAAAAAGACCGGCATGTTGTTGGCCACCAGGTCGTACACACCTTCTTCTGTGTAGAACTTGGTAGCAAAGCCGCGCGTGTCGCGTGCGAGATCTGTGGAGCCGCGCTGACCCGCCACGGTTGAGAAGCGGACAAACACGGGAGTTTTCACGGACGGGTCATTCAAAAATTTAGCCCGGGTAACTTTTTTCATGGGCTCATAAACCTGGAAGTAACCGTGGGCTCCGGCACCCCGGGCATGGACCACACGCTCCGGGATTCGCTCATGATCAAAGTGAGTCATTTTCTCGCGGAAAATGAGATCTTCCATCAATGTGGGCCCACGCTCACCCGCAAGCAACGAATTCTGGTTATCGTTAATTCTCAAGCCTTGATTCGTTGTGAGAAATTCCCCTTCACCGTCCTCTTTGTGCTGCTCAAGCTGTGCCTGCTTCTTGTTCTCCTCTGTGCTGCCAGGCTCATTACCCATAGCCATCTCCTCGCTTAAAATAATGGCCGGAAAATCAGACAAACGCAGGCGTTAACGCCTCCCTTTATTATTCTCTATGCGGGGTAAGCGAGGAAAACGCGGACCGCCCCTGCTCTGAGCCTGGTTGTTTCCGGGATTTACAATCTGGCTCGCTTCCTTGCATAAATTATTCCTAGAGACGAAGCCACGAACTTTTTTTAATACTGGCCTGGCGACGAAGCCCTGGCAAACGGCTCATCAATACTGCCGCCGGGGCGGTGTAGCATTTTCTAATAATGACTTTCGATATAAAACTCCTCGAGTTCCCTTCCGTGCAGGAATTGGTTTCCCGCCACGCGATTTCGTCCCTGGGTCTGTCGCGTATCAAGGCCATGATGCCTATTACGGATCGTGATGAGCTGAATCGCGCCATTAAACTGGTCCGTGAGATGTCGGTCCTTGTGCGCGATGGGGTGGAGCCACCTTTGCATGGTATGCGCGATGTGACAGAGCACCTCTCTGTCGCCAGCCGAGAGCGGGCGGTTCTTGATCCACAGCAGCTTCTGGATCTACGGGATTTTCTCGAGACGGCTCTCTATACCCGTCGATATTTTGAGCCGTTGCAGCAATCGGCACCCGGCCTGACCGCGCTTGCCATGCCCCTTCAGGCCGTGCCTGAACTTAATCGCAGCATCGACGAAAAAATCGCGCCGGACGCTACGGTCCGCGATTCAGCCAGCGATCTGCTGTCCCGGATTCGCAGCGAGATCAACTCGGTGAAAAGCAACATCCAGCGCGAGCTTTCTCGTATGGTGCGGGATTTTACGACCTCCGGCGACTTGCAGGATGATTTTTTTACGATGCGGAACGACCGCTATGTGTTGCCGGTGAAAACCAGCAACCGCAGTAAAATTCCCGGCATTATCCATGACAGCTCCAATACCGGCGAGACGGTTTTTATCGAGCCGTTTGCGATTCTGGAGATGACGAACAAATTGGCAGACTTGCGCCTGGAAGAGCGGGAAGAGTGCTTTCGCATTCTTCTGCAGATTGCCAACCATGTTCGCACTGAGATGAATGCTCTGCTCACAAACCTGGAACTGCTGGGCGAGCTTGAGTTTGTTCTCGCTAAGGCCCGCTTTTCCCGGACTCATGACTGTGCTTTTCCGTCACTGACCGGCGCAGACAAACCCCCGATCCTGGTAGATGCTCATCATCCCCTGCTTTATGCACACAGCCCAGAATCATCCCGGCCACTGAATCTTGGCCTGGATACGGTTGACCGGGCCCTTATCATTAGCGGACCGAACGCCGGCGGCAAGACCACCGCCTTAAAAACGATTGGCCTTACGGCCCTTATGGTTCAGTCGGCGCTTCCCGCCCCCCTTAATCCCCGCAGCCGGATGCCGGTGTTCGAAAATGTTTTGGCAAACATTGGCGACGAACAGAATATCCTGGAAGGGCAATCCACTTTCAGTGCCCACATTCGGCGAATAGCTCAGATACTTAAAGCTGCAGGGTCTG
>CAYUGQ010000137.1:0-6592 GCA_964444305.1 uncultured Candidatus Sumerlaeota bacterium | reverse complement strand
AAGAACGGCAACACGCCCAAACCGAGGAACTCTCCGCCGAAGGCGAAGTTGACGGCTACGCCATGCTATTTATGCGAAGCTGTGCCGGCTGTCATAACATCGGCCTTGGCAACGCCTCCGGAATTGACCTCATCCACACTTTGAATCAGGACCCCGCCCAGGTGCGAGCCAGTGTCGTGCGAATGCAGATGCAGGCCGGGCCCCTCACCGACGGGCAGATTGATGGCCTGACTGCGCTTTTGCAAGATGACAACCGGGTAAGCCGTTTAGCGTCAGTAGGCTTCAAGAATGCCGCTGAGTTACAGAATAACGGCGCACCTGCAGGGGACACAGCCACAACTTTGCCAGGTACAACTATTGGAACGACGGCCACAACGACAGACCACCCCCAGCCCGGCGTCAAAGCGGAACCTCATGCTGCCTCAAACTTCCCTACCGGCATGATTATCGGACTGTTGCTCACCACCATTGTTGCGGCTATCGGATGCTATTTCTTCGTCTGGCGTAATGAGGACTGACCCCTCCTGTTCCGCCGTATAGAAAGCTTCTTTTTTCCAGTATGGAAATTTCAGTTGATGTATACTAGCTATAGTATATCTGTGCATTTGATAAAACAACACTTTCAATCCAAGTGGAGGGATTAGACCTGATGAAACGGATTTTAACAACAATATTGGCGTGTTCAGCTGCCGCAGCCGTGGCGGATGAGGCGCAATTTACCCTGGAACGCGAAATTAACTTTGCACCGCATCCTACTGTGGCCCGCATTACCACTGCGGCTACAGATCCGGCTGGTAACGTTTATTTTACGGACAACGGCACGGATAACATCCACCTGATTCGTAATGTCTGGACATCTCTGGGCGAAAATGATGAAATCGGCAATACGGAAACCCTGAATTTTTTCGCCTTCGTGACGGGCAATTCCTACGCCGGAAGCACCTTTGACAATCTTCATTTTTACACCGGCGGCAAACTCAATAACAACCAGGAACTTTCTATCATTATCAGGGCGACTCCTAACAATATTGAAAACCCCACCTCCTGGGGCTGGGTCGAGCGGTATGCCCCGTATGATCTTGCAGGTCCCTGCGCCGTTGCACCAGGAGTTCTTGCGCTGGCCAATCGTGCTAATGGTGCGGTCCATATTTACGAATGGGGCACCAATGATATCATTGAAATCGGAGGCCCTGTTGTCGGAAGCGGAGTCCCCGGCGGCGCCTGCGCGTTTGATCCTGTAACGAACAAACTCTATGTCTCAGGTTCCCGTGGAACCGGCACCGGTGGTACCGCTGTCACCGGTCATATTGACCGCTTCAGCTATAACCCTGCGACAAAAACCGTCACCTACGATGGCGTTTTCTATCCTGGAAAATCTACGGTGTATGGTGCAGCCACTGGCGGTATCCGCTATCAGCAGATCGCCATTGATACTGAGTTGCGCGTTTTGTCGGTAGGTATTACCACGGGCGCTTCCGCAACGGCAGGTTTTGGTCTGTTTGATCTGAACAACACCGGGCTGGGCGTTACCCCTTATACAGAAATCAATGCCTTCCCCAACCGGACTGCCAACTCCAAACTGGGTCAGACCTTTGGCGTAAAAGACGGCAAGCGTTTCCTGCTTCTTAACGACTTCGTAAACCGCGGGTGGGTTTTCACCACGTCCCCGGCAAGTGTTCAGGACTGGACCATTTACTAATAGCCCCAGATCAAATCACTGCAAAATTAAAACTCCCGCTCCATTCGGAGCGGGAGTTTTTTTGTCGATAGAAGATCAGGTCAGCGTGTTAAGCGATTTGTGTATCTCCATCAGTCCGCGAAACCGTGAGGCGCACCAGCAGTTTTTGGATTTCCCGCAGCCACAGCACCAAGCTGGCCACCACTGTACAGATCAGCCAGTCATTCATAGACAGGGTCACTGTGGAAAAGCCCCGCTGAAGGAATGGGACATAAATGACTGCAAAATGCAGCAGTAATGATAACCCGGCCGCTGCCCACAGCCACAGGTTTGCAAAAAGGCCGTGGAATGCCGTTTCGGTGTCTGACCGTGCATTGAAAACATTAAACAACTGGAACAGCATCAACGTGGTAAAGGCCATCGTCTGCCCATAGGCCAGTGTTCCGTTTCCTTCAAAAAATCCGCCGGGTAATGCCAGATCAATGACAAACAATGTCCCCAGCGCCATTATCAGTCCGACAAAGAAGATTCCGCGCCACATCTGACCCGTGATCACCCCTTCACTGCTGGGGCGAGGCGGCTGATTCATCACCTGCTGATCAAACGGGTCCAGCCCTAAAGCCAGCGCCGGGGCCGCGTCGGTGACCAGATTGATCCACAAAATTTGCGTGGCCAGCAAAGGCAACACCACAGCCGCATCCGGTGAGGTCAGGCCGATCCAGTCGGCCACCAGAAGTCCCAGGAACATGGTCAGAACTTCGCCGATATTGGAAGATAACAGGTAGCGCAGAAATTTTCTGATGTTGGCGAAAATTGTACGCCCTTCTTCGACCGCGGCCACAATCGTCGAATAGTTGTCGTCCACCAGCACAATATCGGCCGCCTGTTTGGATACGTCCGTTCCGGTAATTCCCATGGCCACGCCAATATTGGCTGATTTCAATGCAGGGGCATCATTAACGCCATCGCCCGTCATGGCCACAGTGGAACCGTTGGCCTGGATCGCATTGACAATCCGCAGTTTATGCTCCGGGTTCACGCGAGCATAAACAGAGACTTCGTTTACGCGGGATTGAAGCTGGGAATCGGACATTTTTTCGATTTGCAGCCCTGACAGAACCTGATCATTTTCGGCAATCCCCAGCTCTTCAGCAATGACCAGGGCTGTGGCAGGATGATCTCCGGTGATCATCATCGGGCGGATTCCGGCTCTTTTTACCGTCTGCACAGAATGGCGGGCTTCTTCCCGGGGCGGATCAATAATCCCCACCAGGCCCAAGAAGATCAGCTCTTTTTCCAGACTTGTGTCGGCTTTGTCTTCGGAAAAGGATTTCGCGGGAATAGCCCGGGCGGCAATGCCCAGCGTCCGCAGGGCCTGGGCGGCCAGTTCATTGTTAATCGCGTTCAGTTCTTCTCGGCGCTCCGGGGTAAGTTCTCTTGTTTCTTCCCCTGTCAGCTCCCGCGTACAGCGGGCTAGAAGTACATCGGGGGCCCCTTTTGTGAAAACCAAAACCCGGTCTGTTTCCTCGGCGTCTGAGTGGATGGTAGTCATAAGTTTGCGCTCTGAGGAAAATGGGACTTCAGCAATTCGATCCAGGCGTTTACTTAATGCCTGTTCATCGATGCCGGTTTTTCGTGCAGCCACGATCAAAGCGGCTTCGGTGGGATCGCCCTGGGCTATCCAGCGTCCGTCTTCTTCTCGCACCACGGCGTTATTGGCCAAGTCTGCTGCGGCGAGGATCCGGTTGAGCTCAATAGCCAGGTCCCCTTCCAGGGCGTCGCCATTTTCGACGGTAATTTCGCCTGCAGGTTCATAGCCGGTCCCGCCGAGGTTTATGGTGCCGGAGGCGGTGACGACTTTGCGTACGGTCATTTCGTTTCGGGTCAAGGTGCCGGTTTTATCCGACGCCACCACGTCTGCCGATCCGAGGGTTTCGACGGCGGCCAGGTGCCGGATGATGGCTTTTCGCCGGGCCATCCGCTGCACTCCCACGGCAAGCACAGCGGTGACGACGGTGGGAAGCCCTTCGGGCACAGCGGCCACAGCGAGGGCGACGGCCAGAATGAGCACGTCGAGAAACTCTGACATGCCGGAGATTTCTTTTAAAAGGAGGATGCTTAAAACCATGATAACTGCAATGGCCACGACGATTATGCCCAGGAGTTTGCCTACCCGGTTCAGCTCTTTTTGGAGCGGGGTGGGCTCATCTTCTTCATGATGGAGAAGGCCGGCGATGCGGCCCAGTTCTGTGTCAGTGCCGGTCCCGGTGACTATGCCATAGCCCCTGCCATAAGTTACATGGGTTCCGCTGAAAAGCATGTTGAACCGGTCGCCGAGGGCGACCTCGTGGGTAATGGGATCGTCATCCTTGCTGACAGGCTGGCTCTCGCCGGTGAGGGCGGCTTCGGCGATCTGCATCGCGGTGGACCGGACAACTCGTGCATCGGCGGGGATGGTATCCCCTTCTTCGAGTTCGATTAAGTCGCCGGGTACGAGATCGGCGGCTTCAATTTCGGTCAGTTGCCCATCGCGGATGACTTTGGCGTGGGCGGCGGATACCTGCCTGAGAGCGGAAACTGCGGATGTGGCGCGGGCTTCCTGGACAAAGCCCATGACGGCGTTTAGCAGGATGATGGCGAGGATGGCAATGGCCTCGTAGGGCAGGGCTGTATCTCTTTCGATCAGCCAGAGTACCAGGGAAATGACTGTGGCGACCAGGAGCAATATGACGAGGACATCTTTAAACTGGGCGATGAACCGCTTCCATGCGGGGATGGGTGCTTCTTCGGGGAGTTCATTTCTGCCGAATTTCTGCAGGCGTTGGGCGGCCTGATCGGCGGTAAGGCCCTGCTCACTATCAGTTTGAAAATGGGTGGCGGCTTCTTCGGCGGATTGCTGATAATATGGCTTGGTTTCGGAGGCTGATGCGTGCGGTTTGGGGTCGGTGTGTGGCATGGTAAAATCCTGATGAGATAGCTAACTGAAAGCCAAAACCATGCGCCAATGCGATATCAATCAAAGACGGTGGAAGGTCTTATTATTATGCTGGATGGCAGGTTGGGATAAATCGTTCATTTTCCCATTGAATACTATGCCCTCAAATCGCCAATAAGGCGTTATGACTACTTCATCTGCTGTTTCGACCGCCCTTATCAGCGTGCATGATAAGACTAACCTGGAGCCGTTTGCCCGTGCTTTGGTAGATCATGGTGTGGAAATCCTTTCCACTGGAGGGACGCTGGCGTTTCTTCGGGATAAGGGTATTCCGGCCACGTCGGTGTCTGATTACACGGCGCAAGAGGAAATCCTGGGGGGGCGTGTTAAGACGTTGCACCCGAAGATCTTTGCCGGCATTCTTGCGCGGCGGGATGTGGATGGTGACCGGCAGACGCTGGTCTCTAATGGAATTAAGCCGATCGATATTGTGGTCGTTTCGCTTTATCCGTTTGAGGAGACGGTGGCTCAGCCGGACGTAGCCATGGCGGATGCGATTGAGCAGATTGATATTGGCGGGGTGAGCCTGTTGCGGGCGGCGGCGAAAAACCACAAACATGTGTATGTGGTGAGTCATTATACGCAGTATGAAGATGTGGCTAACGCGATTACGATGGGGGGCGATGCTGCCACGCTGGAGGCGATGCGGCTGGAGCTGGCTTGTCAGGCTTTCCGGACGACTTTCTGGTATGATTCGAGCATTGAGGATTACCTGGAGTCGCAGGCGGCGCGGCCTTTGGATACGGAGGAAACTGAGGAAGTTTCACAGTTTCCGGACATCCTGGATCCGGTTTTTCAGAAAGTTCAGGACTTGCGCTATGGGGAAAACCCGCATCAGAGCGCGGCTTTTTATGTGGATCCAGAGTCGACGGAGACGAGTGTTGCTACGGCGAATCAGTTGCATGGCAAAGAGCTGAGCTATAACAATATTATTGATCTGGATAGCGCGCTGGAGATCGTGCGGGCTTTTGAGGAGCCGGTTTGTTGTGTGATTAAGCATAACAATCCGTGCGGGGTGGCGCGAGCGGAGAAGCTGGTGGATGCGTTTAAGGGGGCTCGGGATTGTGATCCGACGAGTGCGTTTGGGGGGATTGTTGGTTTTAACCGCGATGTGGATGCGGCTACGGCGGAGGAAATGTCGGCGTTGTTCCTGGAGGCGATTATTGCTCCGGGCTTTGATGAGGATGCGCTGGAGATTCTTCGGAAGAAGAAGAACCTGCGGTTGTTGGAGACGGGGCCGTTTACGGAGCTGGAGCGCCAGTGGATGCTGAAAAGCGTGGTTGGTGGCCTGCTGTTGCAGGACCGGGAACTGGGTCTGGTTTCAAAGGAAGAACTGAAGGTTGTGAGCGATGCAAAGCCAACGGATTCTGATCTTGAGGGTCTGTTATTTGCATGGCGTGTGGCGAAGTTTGTGAAGAGTAATGCCATCGTTTATACGAGCACGAATGCGACGATTGGCATTGGTGCGGGTCAGATGAGCCGGATTGATTCGACGAACATTGCGGCTGTTAAGGCACAGCGTCCGGTACGGGGTGCTTACATGGCCAGCGATGCTTTTTTCCCGTTCCGTGATAACGTGGACCGGGCGGCGGATATTGGCATTAAAGCGATCATTCAGCCGGGCGGAAGCGTCAGGGATGACGAGGTTATCCAGGCGGCTAATGAGCACGGGATGATCCTTGTGTTTACTGGTATGCGGCACTTTAGACACTGAGGATTTGCCGGGGGTTGGCAAGTACGTGGTGTATAAGAAGATGCGCCGGGGCGCAGTTGGTGCGCTGGCGGGTTAGTTGTCGTCGGTGCTTTTGAGCTTTGTGTTCTCTTGTTTTGTTTTGCTGGTTTCTGGTGATGCTTTCGTAATAATGGTGCTTCGCCGGCGAAGCTGTTGTGCTTCGTTTTGCTTCTGGTGCTGCTCTATA
>CAYUGQ010000136.1:0-6594 GCA_964444305.1 uncultured Candidatus Sumerlaeota bacterium | reverse complement strand
GATGTTTGTTAAAGTACTGAAAACCACAATGATTGCCGGATCTGCAGCCCTGTTGCTGGCAGGATGTCAGACCGGTATGCGCGGCCCACAGGTCTTCGCTGGATTCAACGGCGATCCCCATTGCGCCCCCGGCCCAAAGCCCTGCCCGCGCGAATACCCTGAGTTTCCCCTGCCCCCCGGCGGTCCATATCTGGAAACACCCCCCTACGGGCACCCCGGCCCTCACCCGGCCAACCCAACACCGGGCAAGCTGAATCTGCATAATGGTTCAGACAAGCTCACCATTGCAAAATAAGTCTAACCTGTCACAACAAATACCCTGACCGGGGCGCGATGGATTAACCCATCAGCCCCGGTTTTTTCATGCCCGGCCCACCCCCTTCTCACCAACTGTCACAAAATTCCGTACCCTTCGGAACATGTCGCAACCCCATTGTGTCCGTTCAGGTACTGGCCACAATCATAATCACGCCGACCTGATTTCATACACCCTTCTAATTACAAGGCCCTCAGACCCGCCCCCAACCCAAACTCTCTGTGGCATAACAGTTGCCCCATTCGCATCACGATTATCCAACATATCTGGATGGAAGAAGACACGATCATGAAAAAACGCTACACCTTCTGCGCCGCCCTGGCGCTTATCGGCGGTATTGCCTCAGCCCAGGTATCGACAAATGTTGTCGTATCCACCGCCCCCGTCACCGCGCAGCCAGCCACCACCGGCACTCAACCAGGCGCACCCATCACCACCATGACCGCCACCGAGGCCAACGCCTCCTTCGCTGGTCAGCGCCCCCGCACCGGTGGACGCCTCTCCCGCAATGCCGGCGGACCCTTCACCCGCCTCGAACAGGCCAAAAGCCTCGCTGATCTCACCGATCAGCAGCGCCAGCAAATACAGGAATTTATCGACACAAACAAAGAAGAAAGCGAACAGCTTCAGGCCACTTTCCGCGAAACCCTTTCCCAGGCCCGCAACACCACCGGCACTCGCGAAGACCGCCAAAGAATCATGCAGGATGTCCGCCAGAAATTTGACCAGGCCGAAACCCGCGTAGACACCTTCCTCAAAGAAGTCCTCACACCCGAACAACAGGCCACCCTGGAGCGCAGGAATGCATTCCGCGACCGCGCCCAACAGCGAGTACGCGAAGGCCGTGATCGCCGCACCACCGGAACCGCTTCCGGCGAAATGCGCCGCCGCGGACCCCGCCCAGACGGTGACAACCGCGCTCGCAACCTCGAAGACCGCCAGCAGCGCCAGCGCATTCGCCAGCTCAGAGAAAGCCGGACTCAGAACACCGAAGCTCCAGCTCCCGCAAGCACACCCGCATCAGAGCCCGCCAGCGAATAACATCACCCCGCCAACAGCCTGATTCAAATCACCATACACACCACGCCTCGGCCCATCGCCGGGGCGTTTTTCATACCCCCAGCCCGGCCGCCCCGCAGCCTAATTCCTCAACTCAAACAGCGTATTATTGCCACCCGGGCTGTCCGTCGTATCATCATCCCCGGAAAGCTCCCGCGCCCGCGTACGACTCGGCAACAAACCCTCCGGTCGAAACCGGATCATAATCACCAGGATCGCACCATACAGAATCATACGCATATCCGGACTCCAGTGAATCCCCCGCAGCCACGCCGCCGCATCCGGCCACCAGCCCTCAAACAGGTAAGACATATAAACCGCCGGGCTCTTGCGCAACAGCTCCATCAGGCTCACCAGCACAAACGCCCCAAGCACGCTCCCCCGCACCGTACCCATACCCCCCAGCACCAGGTAAGCCAGCACCGACACCGAAATCATAAAGTCATAATTGTTCGCATCAGCCATCGTCGAAAACGTCACCTCAAAAGCCCCCGCCAGCGCCCCGATACCCGCACTAATCGCAAACGCAATCGTCTTATACCACATAGCGTTAATGCCACACGCCTCCGCCGCCACCTCATCCTCACGCAAAGCCGCCCAAGCCCGACCCAGCCGGGACCGCCACAGCCGCTCCGCAAAAAACATCGTCAAACCCAGCAACACCGCCACCAGATACCAGTAAAGATTCACCAGCTCCCCAAACACCGAAAACTTCCACTTCAGCGGCATATCCGTCGCAATACCCAGCTTATGCAGCCATGAAAGATCAATCTCCGGCCGCGGCACACCCGGGTATCCCCGCTGCCCCCGCGTCATACTCACCCAGTTCCGCGCCACCATATTAGTCAGCTCGCCAAAACCAAAAGTCACAATCGCGAAATAGTCCCCCGTAAGCCTAAGCGTCGGCAAACCCAGCACCACCCCCCAGAACGCCCCATGCAGCACACTGGCCATATACGCCATATAGAAAGGCCAGCTATACTCCTTCATCAAAATCCCGGCCGTATAACTGCCAATAAGCATAAAGCCCGCAAAGCCCAGGTTCAACAGGCCGCAATAGCCCACAATAATATTAAGGCCCAGCGCCGCAATAGCAAAATAAGCCGCCTTGATCATCATGTTCAGCGCCACCGAATACGCAGCCGTACTCAGCATCGCCCCCATAATCGTCGGCAGACTCGCAGCCAGCAGGACATACGCCACCGCCGAGGCAATTCTGATTTTCCGTGGTTTCATTCCAAGTTTCACGCCGAAAATGTGAACCCACTCGAACCCACAGGGCAAACAAAAACATACCCTGTTTTCGTAATAATCGTTGCAACTTCCACCGCCACAAGGCCCATAAGAGAAACCGGCTTCCCTTTAACTGCTGCTGGCAGAATTTGCAGGTTTTTGTATGTTTCGAGACGACAGTAAGAAAACCCTCAGCTTGCGCGATATCGCCCAGGCCGCCAACGTATCCATTTCTACTGTATCCCGCGTGCTGTCCGGCTCCAAAGGCAGCAAAAAAATCAGCGACGAAACCCGCCGCCGCATCCTCGAAATCTGCGAACGCAAACGATTCCGCCCAAACATCAACTACCGCCGCCTCCACGAAGGCCTCAGCCGCGTCATCGCCTTCCTCATCCCGCCCCCATCCACAAAAATGATGTTCTTCGACGGAAACGTCGGACGCTTCCTAAGCGCCCTCGAACCCGCCCTCGCCCGCAACGGATTCCATATCCTCATGCAATCCGCCACAACCGACTTCCTCGAAAACCAGCGCTACCTCGAACTCTTCCGCAGCTGCGCCATCGACGGCGCAGTCCTCTGGGACGTATTCCACGACGACCACCACCTCGAAGCCATGACCGCCGAAAACCGCCCCCTCCTCAACGTAGCCTTCCCCGCCGGCAAAATCAAAGACCAGATCATCCTCGACAACACCAAAGCCGCCCGCGACCTAACAAATCACCTCCTCGAACTAGGCCACAAAAATATCGCTCACGTCAGCGGCGGCCAGACCTCCGTCGAACACGACCGACAGCAAGGCTACGCCACAGCCATGACCACCGCCGGTTGCAGCCCCCTCATCATCCAAGGCGAATACACCTTCCAAAACGGCCACCGCACCACCGCCGACATCCTCCGCCACCACCCCGAAATCACCGCCATCATGGCCGCCAACGACGTCACCGCCGCCGGAACCCTCCGCTGCCTCAAAGAACGCGGCATCTCCTGCCCCCGCGACATCTCCATCACCGGCTTCGACGGCACAATCCACTCCGAAATCATCGACCCCCAGGTCACCACCGCAGACCTCACCCTCGACAAAATCGGACGCCTCGCCGCAAATCGCATCGTCCAGTCAATCCTCGAACCCAACACCTATTCCTGCCGCATCACCACCGTCCGAATGCCCCTCATCATCCGCGAAAGCACCGCCCCACCACCCATCACCAAAGAAAGAGAAACAAAAGTGCATGCCTGACGAAAAGTTCCCGCCGCCATCCTCAGCCCCCCAGCCCCCAAACACCCAAATCGGCGGCCAAACCCTCGACAGCATCTGCGTCTTCTGCGGATCCCGCAGCGGAAATCACCCCGAATACCTCGAATCCGCCCGCCAAATCGGCAAAATGCTCGCCCGCCAAAACCGCAAAATCGTCTACGGCGGCGGCCACGTCGGCATGATGGGAGCCCTCGCAGACGCCGCCCTCGCCCAAGGCGGACACGTCATGGGCGTAATCCCTAAATCCCTCATGGACCGCGAACTCGGACACACCGCCCTCACCGAACTCCACATCGTCGACTCCATGCACCAGCGAAAAGCCATGATGGCCCAAAACTCCGACGCCTTCATCGCCCTCCCCGGCGGCATCGGCACCTACGAAGAAATCCTCGAAGCCGCCACCTGGGCCCTCCTCGGCATCCAGGACAAACCCCTCGGCCTCCTCAACATCCGGGGTTTTTTCGATCCCATGCTAAACCAGCTTGACCTCGCCCGCCAGGAAGGATTTATGCTCCCAGAAGAAAGAGCATTAATCCTCCACGCCACAAACCCCGAAAACCTCCTGCATCAACTCGCAACCTTTTGCAGACAAGGACCACCAAAGTGGATGGACATCACACAATTGTAACAGAATGACTTCCCGCCCTCAGGCGCAAATGCCTGCACAGTTCAATGTTTTGTCGCGCCAAAACATAAACGAAAACTAACCATCGGGCGACCCAAAGCAGCCCGGGAAGGACCACTGCCTTATGGCCATGAATCGCAGAGAAGCCCTCGCACGAATCGGCGGAATAATCGGAGCCGGATGGCTCGGCGGCCACGCCATCGCCCAAAACTCCAACGGCCTCACCACCGCCACACAATCCGCCCTCACCCCCCCAAGCCCCTCCCCCGGACAATCATTTTCCGTCGCCCACATCACAGACGTCCACATCTACGAACAAAAAGGCGCCCAAGCCTGGTTCGCAAAATGCCTACACGACATCCAGTCCCACCCCAGCAAACCCATAATGATCATCAACACCGGCGACACCGTCATGGAAGTCCTCGACGCCGACCGCCAGCGCGCCGAAAAACTCTGGGCAATCTGGGAATCCGTCACAAAACAAGAACTCTCCCTCCCCATACGCCACGCCCTCGGAAACCACGACTACTGGGCCTACAAACTCGGCACCGACAACCCCTATAAAGACGACAAACTCTACGGAGCCGGCATGGCCATGCAAGCCCTCGGCATGGAAAAACTCTACGACAGCTTCCAGCTCGGCAACTGGGAATTCATACTCCTCGACACCATCCATCCCGCCGTCGGAAAAGAAGCAAACGGCTGGGAAGCCCGCCTCGACGACGAACAGTTCGAATGGCTCAAACAGCGCCTCGAAGCACTCCCCAACGACCGCCCCGCAGCCGTCTACTCCCACATTCCCATCGTCCAGATCGCATCCATGGAAATGATGAAACCCAACGACAAAAACCGCTACGCCTTCAATCCCGACGCCATGCTCCGCGACGCCCGCCGAGTCATCGACCTCTTTGAAAAACACCCCAACGTAAAACTCTGCCTCAGCGGCCACATCCACCTCCGCGACCGCGTAGAACTCGCCAACGTAACCTACATCTGCGACGGCGCCGTCAGCGGAGGATGGTGGAACGGACCCCGCCGCACCACTGAAGCCGGCTACTCCATCACCACCTTCCATCCCGACGGCACCTTCGACCACTCCTACCACGGATACGGCTGGGACGACTCTCACCTCGAAAAAAAGGCCGCCTTCCACCCCATCACCGGCGAAATCATCAACCTCGCCTAATCCCCCGCCCCCCTAACTAACACTCCCAAACACGAAAGCACCCCCAATTATGAATCGCAGACAAGCCCTCACCCGCCTCGGCGCCCTCGTAGGAGCCAGCCTCCTCGGCACAAAACCATCCGCCCAGACCCCAACACCCCTCCCCAGCGCCACCCCGTCCCCCGCCACAGTAACACCCGGCCAGCCCCTCTCCATCGCCCACATCACCGACGTCCACATCATCGATCGATACGACGCCGAAAAATGGGTCGCAAAAGCCCTCCACCAAATCCAGTCCCACCCCTCAAAACCCCAGCTCATCATCAACACCGGCGACTGCATCATGGACAGCCTAACCAAAACAAAAGAACAAAGCCTCAAATGGTGGAAACTCTGGAACGACACCTTCAAACGCGAATGCTCCCTCCCCGTCCACACCGCCATAGGCAACCATGACCTCTGGGCCGGCCGCGCAAAGCTCGACACCCCCCACCGCAACGACCCCCTCTTCGGCAAAAATATGGCCCTCGACCAGCTCGGAATCGAAAAAACCTACTTCTCCTTCGACGCCGGCGACTGGCGCTTCATCATCCTCGATTCCATCCATCCCATCCAGGAAAACGAAACCTACCACTGGACCGCCCGCCTCGACGACGAACAAATGGCCTGGCTCAAACAAACCGTCAAAAACACCCCCAAAAACCGAAACATCCTCATCGGCTCCCACATCCCCATACTCCAGGTAGTCAGCATGTGGAACGCAAAACGCGACAACAACGGCAACTTCACCATGGGCCACCGCTCCATGATGACCGACAGCAAAGAACTCACCAACCTCTTCGTCGAACACCCCAACGTAAAACTCTGCCTCAGCGGTCACGTCCACCAAATCGACCGCATCCAGCTCCACCACGCCACCTACATCTGCGGCGGCGCCCTCT
>CAYUGQ010000135.1:0-6783 GCA_964444305.1 uncultured Candidatus Sumerlaeota bacterium | reverse complement strand
GGAATCATGAACATCATGCTCGTAACCGTCACCGAACGCACCCGCGAAATCGGCATCCGCAAAGCCCTCGGAGCCCGCAACCGCGATCTACTCACCCAGTTCCTTCTCGAAGCAGTAGTCGTAAGCCTCACCGGCGGAGTTCTCGGAATCATCTTCGGCGTAGGAAGCATCTTCGCCTTCAACCACGTCATGGCCGAATACTTCGAAAACCGCTTCTCCGCCCAGTTCGAACTATGGCCCGTATTCCTCTCCTTCGGTTTTTCCTTCGCCGTCGGCGTTTTCTTCGGATGGTACCCCGCTCGCAAAGCCGCAGCCATGGATCCCATCGAAGCCCTCAGATACGAATAGCTTAAGTAGTTAAACTTCGCAAAACTAAGCTATTGACCTGCGATAAAAGCATTGCCAAAACACCCTCAAGTTATGGCTATAAATCTCTGCTGAAACTACAATCTGATTGGAATCTGCTGGAGGATTCTCCTGTTCCCATGAAACATCGCTCTCGTTCCCGAATCCTGCTCTTTACCCTCACCCTCGGTAGCTCATCATTTGCCCTGGCCGCCGCCGGAAACTCCCTTTCCGCCCCCATGGCCGTCGTCCAGAAAATGGATGCACCCGCAAATAAATCCGTCTCGGGTACTGAGCTAGCTCAACTCTCCCGCCCATCAAACCCCAACCTCGCCCCGGATATTACAACCGCACCAGTAACCCTCCGGGGGGACATTCAAACAACCCCCGCACTCGATCTCGACGCTCAGATGGACATCAGTTCTCAACTGGCTCCTATCGACCCCGGCACAACTGTCCCTCAGACCGGTGAACTACTCTCTCCCGGCGGCCCCTCCACAACAAGTTCCCTCCTTTCCAACACAACCACATCATCAGCCTACTTAAACGATTCCCTCCGCGACCGCCGCATCAACCTCCAGGACGACCTGCTCGCCCTCCCCCCCATCGGCTACGATACCGGCTTCAGCACCACAACCCTCGACCTCCCCAGCCTCCTCGCCGAAGACTACGGAATCTCCACTTCCCCAACACTGTCATCCTATGCCGAAACCACGCCAACCATGAGCCTGGCCGACATATACGACGACCCCCGCGCGGGCGACTTCCAGGGCGACCTCGCAAGCCTCACCCGCAGCCGCAACGTCCGCCCCATGTCCCTCCTCCAGGCCATCTGTCAAAGCCTCGAACTAAACCAGGCCCTACGCATTGAACGCCTCCGCCCGGAAGTAACCCACTCCGGCATCGAATCCGCCGAAAGTGAATTCGATACCGTAATCGACGGCGGCATCGGCTATGGCAGCAGCCATCGATCCACCCTCGGCCCCCGTCCAAACAGGGGACCCGACCTTCGGCAGGATGACATCGCCGTCAGCCGAAACCTCGACTACGACGTCGGCGTTCGCGGTCGCCTCCCAAGTGGAACAAACTACAGCGCAACTTTCAACGGCAACCGGAATTCCACCAACCGCACCGAGCCCTTCTTCTCCAACGCTCTGAACCTCAACATCACCCAGAACCTCCTCCGCGGCGCAGGCTCAGACGTAAACATGGTTAACGTATGGACCGCCCAAAACGACTTCGTAATCTCCCTGTACCAGCTGCAAAACACACTCATTAACCTCGTCACCGATGTGCAAAAGGCATACTGGGAAATTTACCTCGCCTACGAATCCCTCGAAATTCGCCGCAAAGGCTACCAGGTAGCCCGTGAACAGCGCGAACGTACCGAAGAATTCGTCCGCGTAGGCCGCTCCGCCCCCCTCGACGCCCTCGCAGCCCAAGCCGAAGAAGCCAGCCGCGTAAGCGACGTCATCAACGCCATCGCAAACCTCAAACAGCGTCAGCTAATCCTCCTCCGGCTGATCAACCCCGAAAACCTCAGCACCGGATGGCAGTCCCTCATCTTCCCCAATGAGCGCCCCGTACTCCCAACAGAACAGCTCGTACCCGAAGACCGCATCCGTCTCGCACGTTACTACCGTCCTGATCTCCGTCAGGCCCAGCTCGATCTCGCAAACGGCGAACTGCAAGTCTATCGCACAGCCAACGGACTCCTCCCCCAGCTTGATTTCGTCATCGGCCTCGGTCTCGCCGGCGGCGGCGACAGCCTCGGCGATTCCCTCGACCGCACCGCAGATTATGACCACCGCAACTATCAACTCGGCCTTCAGTTCAGCTACCCCCTCCAAAACCGCGCCGCAAACGCAGCCCATCGCCGCGCAAGCTTCCAGCGCGCCATGGCCGAAGAAGCCATTCGTAATTACTGCCAGGTCATCGACGTCGAAGTTCGAACCGCCGTCCTCGAAATCGAACGCACCAGCCGTCTGATCTACTCAACCAAAGTCACCGAAGAACTACGCCGCCGTCAGCTAGAAGCCGAAACAGAAAAATTCCGCGTAGGCCGAAGCACGCAAATCGAAGTAAGTCAGGCGCAGCGCGACTACGTTCAGGCACAGCTCGACCGCGTCACAGCAGAAGTGGCGAACATAAACGCCTACCTTGAACTATATAGAGTCGAGGGGACGGCGCTACAGCGTCGGGGAATTCAACCCATTCACATTACGCCGGAAAGCGGAGTACCTGCAGGGTGAAAAAATTTGTAGTCTTTATACTCCTAGTGGGGGCGGTGGCCGCCGGAGTATATTATCTAAATCAGAAAAAACAAGCAGAACTCGCCGCAACTGAAAGCTCACAGGAACAAGCACCACGCAGCGTCGAAGTAACTCGCGACACAATCGATCTGCGCGTATCCACCACAGGAAAAGTCGTATCCAACCTCGACGTCGAAATTAAATCCAAAGCCAGCGGCCAGATCATCAGCCTGCCTTATGATGTCAGCGACGTCATCACCACCGGCACCCTCCTGTGCGAACTCGATCCCGTCGACGAAGAACGCAACGTCGCCCAGCGCCAGGCCCAGCTTAAAGCCGCCCGCGCCCGCCTCGAACAGAGCATGCAACAACTCCAAATTGCTCAGTCAGACGTCGACACCGGCACATCCGCTGCCGTGGCCGAACTCGAAAATGCCCGAGTGAAATTCACAGAACTCCAGGGTCGCATGGAGCGCCAGGCAGATCTTTACCGCAAACAACTAGTCTCCAGCGAAGAACTCGACATCCTCCGCAGTGAACTCAGCGCCGCCGAACGCGGCCTCAGAAACGCCGAAATCCGCGTCACCGAACTGCAGAATCTCCCCCGAACCGTCGAACTGCGCCGCCAGGACATCATCCTTAATCAGACCGAAGTCGAACGCGCAGAAATCGAAATGGAAAACGCCCAACAGCGTCTCATCGAAACTAAAATCTACGCACCCATGGAAGGCGTCATCACCTCCCGCCCCGTCCAGACCGGCCAGATCATCGCATCCGGCATCAGCAACGTCGGCGGCGGCACAACCCTAATGACCCTCAGCGACGTAAGCAGACTCTTCATTAACGCCAACGTCGACGAATCCGATATCGGAAAAATCAGGGAAGATCAAACCGCCGTAATCACCGCCGACGCCTTTCCCGGCAGCCGTTTCACCGGCCACATCGTTCGCGTCGCCGCCATGGGTGTCACCAACAGCAACGTCGTAACCTTCGAAGTGAAAATCGAAGTCGACTCATCCGGCATCGACCTCCTTCGCCCCGAGATGACCGCCAACGTGGACATTCAGGCCGATCGCCGCACCGACGTCCTCGTACTCCCCAATGAACTCATTCAGTTCGGACGCAACGGTTACTTTGTCACCGTCGATGACGGACAGTCCTCCGGCACCCGCCGCGAAATTGAACCCGGCATCACCGACGGCCTGAACACAGAAATCGTCTCCGGCCTCCAAGAAGGCGAAAAAGTTCTAATGCCACAATCCTCCGGAAGCCGCTGGGCACGTCCCGGCGGACCCGGGGGACCCGGTGGCGGTCGTGGCGGCTCCGGCGGCGGTCTCGGCCGCGGCCTTCAGCGCGCAGCATTCCGGATGGGCCGCTAATCACCCATGAGTTCTGCTATGCTGGACAAAACTGCCCCCAAAGAAAAAACCTCCGAGCCATCCATCAGCGTACGCAATCTCCGCAAAACCTACTACATGGGTGACCAGGAAGTAAACGCCCTCGCAGGCGTCTCCTTCGACATCTACCCCGGCGAAATGATCGCCATCATCGGCAGCTCCGGCAGCGGTAAAAGTACGCTCATGAACATCCTCGGCTGCCTCGATCGCCCTACCGCCGGCGAATACATCCTCGACGGCGAAGACGTCAGCAAACTCGGCAGCAACAAACTAGCCCGAATCCGAAACCGCAAAATCGGCTTCGTTTTCCAAAGCTTCAACCTTCTCTCCCGCATGAGCGCCCTCGAAAACGTCGAAGTTCCCCTCCTTTACAGCGGAGTCCACAGTGCTTCCGACCGCGCTCTCCAAGCCCTCGACCGCGTCGGCCTCGCCGAACGCTGTCACCACGAACCAAACCAGCTCTCCGGTGGCCAGCGCCAGCGCGTAGCCATCGCCCGTGCCCTCGTCACCAGCCCCACTCTCATCCTCGCAGACGAGCCCACAGGTAACCTCGACTCAAAAACCAGCGTCGAAATCATGACCCTCTTCCGCGAACTCAACGAACAGGGCGTAACCCTGATCATCGTCACCCACGAACCCGACATCGCCAGCTATTGCAAACGCAGAATCCAGGTACGCGACGGCAAAATCATCGAAGACGTCCCCGTCGAACAACAGGCCCTTCCCCCTAACCCGTCCGGCAGTAACCCCTAAAAAAATCCGTTGACGCCCACAACCCCTCAGCCCCATAACTCTCACTAAGTTCGACTTTGAGACTGTAGAAGCCTGGGCCAATCCACCATCGCTCACGGCAAATGTACCTGCTGAGGACACACACATTATGTTTACACACCCCGCGCTTCGCCTTGCTACAGCGCTAATTTCACTCACAGCCGCGGCTTTATTTTCCGGCTGTAACCAGGCCCAGTGGACCCGCACTGCCGAAATTTCTCCCCCCACCATGGTCCCCGCCGCACCCTCCCCGGCCAACCCCGGCGCCGCCCCTACCCAGGCCCCCTACGTCCTGAGCGCAAAAAGCGGCGGCCCCTTCGTAGAATTCAGTATCTATAATCTCGGCGATACTGAAATCCCCGTAACCCGGGATCATTTCGCCATCATCTCCCCCAACACCCGCGAAGTCGTCCCCTACTCCAGCGACACCACCGTCATCGACCTCCCCCAGTCCGGCACCGTTAAGCCCGGCGAAACAATCCACGGCCGAGCCATGTTCCGCAATGTCACAAATCCCATCGGCAAACGCCTCGTATTTAAGCCCGACGACGTCGGCACCTTCGCCGACATTATCCGGTAATCCAATCCCCCATGCCCACTTCACCCAAAACAGCCACCGGCCTCTACGGTCGCGCAGCCCAACTCATTAAGAAATACACAACACACGCCGAAGCCCGCAAACTCGTAGAAGCAGCCCTCCAAGAAGACGTCGGCCCCGGCGATCCCACATCCTGCATCTTCTCCCCAAAAGAAAAAGGCAGCGCTCTCCTAATCGCCAAATCCGACGGAGTGATCAGCGGCACCCCCCTCGCAACAGCCGCCTTCCGCCTCGCCGGCCCCGGTGCCAAAATCCAGTGGCACGCAACCGACGGCCAGCATGTCACCTCCGGAGTCACCATCGCCACCATCACCGGCCCTATGATCACCCTCCTCCTCGCCGAACGCGTGGCACTAAATTTCCTCCAGCAAATGAGCGGCATCGCCACCCTCACCCACCAATACACAAACATCGCCGCCCAAGCCACTCACCAGCCCTCCATCTACGACACCCGCAAAACCACCCCCCTTCTCCGCCCATGGCAAAAAAAAGCCGTCCTCGACGGCGGCGGACAAAGCCACCGCTACGCACTTTACGACATGGCCATGCTCAAAGACAACCACATCGACGCCGCCGGCGGCATCTCCCACGCAGTCCAGCGACTCCACGAAAACGGATTCTTCAACCAACGCCCCCGCATCGGACTCTGCATCGAAGTCCGCAACCTCCACGAAGCCCTCGAAGCCACCCGAAACCACGCCGACATCATCATGCTCGATAATATGACCCCCGCAGAAATAAAACGCGCCGCAACCACCATCCAAAAAGAATCCGCCTCCCTCGCCATCCCCCAGCCCCAACTCGAAATCAGCGGCGGCATCACCCTCAAAAACCTCAAATCCTACGCCAGTCTCCCCGTCCAGCGCATCAGCGTCGGAGCCCTCACCCACAGCGCCCCCGCCCTCGACATCAGCATGAAATACCAGAAATAAAAAGACCCTCCTCCCCACTCTTCCCTCTCACTCCACCCTCCCCCCATCCCGCCTTATCGGCAACAACTCAATATGCCGCACATTAAGCGTAGGCGATCCCAGGCTCGCATCCACATCCCCCGAAACCAGGTACGGCCCCTTCGTCAGCGTCCGCGGCGCAAACCTCTCATACACCCGCGGAAACAACGTCGCCTCATAAGTCCCCGTCCGGTCCTCCAGCGTCAGCATCTTCATAGGCTTCCGGTTATTCTTCGCCGACAGCACCTTCGCCGCAATCCCCCAGCCCACCATACGCACCCTCTTATTAACAAACCCACGAATCTCCTGCGCACAAATAACCCCGGCCGGCACATCCACAAAATCCAAAGGGTGCCCGCTAATCATCAAACCCAAATGCTCATGCTCCATCAGACAAACCTCATAACGCGTAAACGGCTCCACCCGCACAGATGCCCCCCCGGCGGGCCCCCGCCCCCCCCCGAACGGGG
>CAYUGQ010000134.1:0-6803 GCA_964444305.1 uncultured Candidatus Sumerlaeota bacterium | reverse complement strand
TATGAGATTAGTTGGATTTGGTTTTAACCATAAGACGGCACCGTTTGAGCTGCTGGAACGGGTGAGTTTTGCCCCTGATGCTATGAACGAGATGCTGGCGAGCCTTTGTTCGAGTGAGCATATTAATGAGGCGTTTGGCATCAGCACGTGTAACCGGACGGAGTTTGTTCTTCTGGTGAGCGATGTAAAGCAGGCTATGACACTGTTGGCGTTGCGGCTTCGGGATCGCAAGGGTGTCCAGATTGAAAAGAAGACTGATAAGAGCTTTTTTTATACGGATGAAGATGCGGTTCGTCACCTGTTTCAGGTGGCGTGCGGGATCGATTCGCTTGTGGTGGGGGAGAACGAAATTCTGGGTCAGTTGCGTCGTGCGCGGGAGGCTGCGTCCGATGCGGGACATATTGGGGATGGAATTGACCCGTTGCTGATCCGGGCGATTGATGTGGGGCGGCGGGCGCGGCAGACGACGGCTATCAGCCGGGGGAATGTGAGTGTGGCCAGTGTTGCTGCTACGCTGGCTTCGCGGACGCTGGGCGATCTTGACGCGCGGTGCGGCATTATCCTGGGGGCGGGCAAGACTGCGGAGGTGGCTGCGATGCAGATGGCGGAGCGGGGCCTAAAGGATTTGATTATCGTCAATCGCACTCTTGACAGGGCGCAGCATATTGCCAGCAGTCTGGGCGCGCGCGAGGCGTCTCTTGGTGAGCTTGCTGACCTTCTGGATGAGGCGGATGTGGTTGTATGTGCTACCGGGGCGACGAATTTTGTGATTACGCTTCCGATGATGGAAGGGGCATTGCGGCGTCGGAAATATAAGCCGATTATGCTGTTGGATGTTTCAGTGCCGCGCAATATTGATCCGGCGGCGGGCAATTTGCCGGGAGTGCATCTCCATAGCCTGGAAGATTTGTCGCAACTGGCGGAGGAAAACCGGCGTCAGCGAGAAACGCAGATGCTGGAGGTTAATGAGTTTATCGAGCAGGAATTGGCGGCGTGGTCGGGATTGGAGAAGTCCGGAGAGTCAGGTCGGCTGATTGGGGCGCTTCATCGGCAGCTTGAGAATGTTCGAAAAGAATACGTTCGGAAGAACGCACATCACTTTTCGGCGGAACAGCGGGAGCAACTGGAGATGTTTTCCAGCGGGCTGACGCGGTCGCTTCTTCATGATGTGATTGAGAATTTGCGTGGGATAAATCTGGATACCACGGAGGGACGCCGCCGGTACGAAATCGCGCGGGAACTCTTGAATGTATCTAAGAAACAGAACTGATCGTGCGGTGTGGCGGGGGCGGACTGCGGGAATCGGATAAGTTCAGAATACTTGCTTAAAGGGGTTTTAACCTCCCTTGGCTAAATGAAGAGGAGTAACTTTTTCCGGCTATGAACTCCCTGGTACGTTTTTTCTCAGTATGTGCGATTTTTTCGTGCGCGATTTCCCTCCCTGCGGCCTATGTGGCCGAGACTGGCCGTACGGCTCAGCAGGTGGTAGCTACGACGGCTACCATGGCTTCTGTCGCGGACGGCGCAGCTCATAATCATGATCATCAGCACGACCACTCGTCCCATGCCCATGATCATAATCATGATCACCATCATCATCACAACCACAGCGCGGCTCTTGAGGAGTTCAGTGCGAAGGACTTGCATGATGCTGACGTGGAAGCTGCTTTGCTGGCCAGTGGTATTGACCGAATCGGTCTGCAGAATGAAGGTGTGGAGCGGACGTTGAGGACGTTTGCCGAGATCCAGGTAAATGCTATTACGGGTCGCACGGTTTATGAGGGAATGGATCCGGTGTATGTGGCGCTGGGGATGGTTTATCAGAATGCGAGCTGGGCTCGTGTTCCCATGATTCCGGTGGAAGATAAAGAACTAGCGGAGGCTTTTGGCCTGAACCCGAATGCTCACAATCGGGTGAGCAGTGCGTGGGTGATGACGTCGCCCAAGGCGCGGATGATGGTTATGAGCAAGCTGCAGGGGATTGATTCTCCGGAGGCGGCGGCTCTTTCAAATAGTGCTGCGAAGGCTCTGAATCGTTTTGCTTTCCGGCTGGCGACGTTTTTGAACATGCCGGGCGAATTGAAACTGGCGCCTATGGCTGGCAAGCCTGATGTTTGGCTGGCTCCGTCGCACCTGGAGTCACCGGCGCTGTTGTCGCATGTGGATGCTAATCTTGCGGCGGATGTGGCGGCTTTGGATAAAAACCAGGCGCCTTATCCGGCTCTGATGGGCCTTGATGCTGAACTGAAGAAAGCTTTTAATCAAAAAGATGCTGGCGGTGTGGCTGCTGCGGTGGAGATCTACCTGGCCGAGGCGGATACTGTCGCCGGCTATATGAGTCCTTTGAAGCGCCAGATGGATTATGTGCAGACGGCGCTTCATCCGTTTAAGCGCTCGGCGCAGCTTTTTATGTTTGCGTTTTTTGCGTTCCTGCTTTATCTTGCCATGCTTCGCAAGTACCGGAGTGACGCCGATGTTGATGGTGATGGCGGTGGTGAAAGTGAGCCCCTGATAGACGGCCGGGCGGAAGAATATGGCAAGGCTCCGGCGAATCCGTTCAAGGCGAAGCCTGCGACGGCGGGTCCGCTCGAGAGCGCATTGCAGGCGCTGCAGCCTCAGCCCGCGTTGGCGATGTCTGCGGGTGGTATTGATGATGCCGGAGCCCTTCCGGGATCGGGTGCCGGCTTTGGCGGTTCTGTTGAAGGTGCGTTTGATAATACGGGTGCGAAAAACTATGGCGACCCTGTGAGCACGGCGCTGGTTGAGGTGCCTCGTGGGAACCGGGTGTTGTGGGGGATTGGCTTTGCGCTGATGGCTGCCGCAACGGCCATGCTGACTTTTGCGCTTCTTAACCGTGCTTATCTGGGCGGGCGGATGCCTGTCTCTAACATGTACGAGAGCATTACCTTCGCCATGGGTGGCTTTGCCATCATTGCACTGATTTATGAGGGAATGTATCGCCGGGCGTGGGTTGGCGTCGGTGCGAGCTTTGCGGGCTGGGTTTTGATGACGATGGCAAACTCCATGTCGCTGCAGGCCCGGAAGATTGACCCGCTGGTGGCGGTGTTGAATTCTGTCTGGCTGAACTTCCACGTTACGACGCTGCTTATCAGTTATAGTTTGTTCCTGATGGCTTTTGTGACAGGTATTCTGTTTCTGATCAAAGATATGACCGGAAACCGGCCAGGGGTGCTGCCGCGGGCGGAGACTTTTGAGTATCTGACCTATCGTTGCATTCAGATTGCATGGCCTCTTTTGACGATCGGAATTTTCCTTGGAGCGGTGTGGGCAAACACGGCGTGGGGCAGCTTCTGGAGCTGGGATCCGAAGGAGACCTGGGCGTTGATCACATGGCTGACCTATACGGTCTATCTGCATTTGCGCATTAATCTGGGTTGGCACGGACGCCGAAGTGTGTACGCCAGTATGGTCGGATTTGTCATGATGTTGCTGACTTATTTCGGTGTGTCTTACCTGCCGGGTTTGGCTGGTGGAATGCACTCTTATGCGGAGCCTATCCAGCGATAGGTTTAAACCGGCACGACAAAAGCGTAACTTTTTTGGTGCAAAGCCCGGCTCGGGGCTGTCTATTTAGGAAAATTGGGTCCGAACACAGAGGATCTGTCTCTGTGATACAGCCACTAACGCAGATCGGATGAGTGCCATGACGACGGAAGAGAGAATCAGGGGGAAATCCCAAGTCGAAGATTCAATCGCCTTTGCCAGTCTGCCGGATAACATTGTTGTGATCCGGGTGACAGGGCGGGGTTCCTTTCATAACAGTATGGAATTGCGCAACCTGGTGGATACGCTTGCGGCGAGACCGGGATGTGAGGGGCTTCGCTATATCCTGGATCTGGCGCATTGTGTGACGATGGACTCGACGTTTATGGGCGTGCTGGCGAGCATTGGGCTGCGGCAGCTTCGCAACAGTGGAGAAAAGCTGACGGTGTTAAACGCCAATGATCAGAATATCCGCCTGCTTTCCACGCTTGGGCTTACGCAGTTTCTTAACGTGCGGGCGGCTGATGTGGAGACGTCGCAGTTGTCAGATTCGGAGTTTCAGGAGATCCTGAAGGAGGATTCCTCGCGGCGGGACCGGATCATTCACATGATCGAGGCTCACCGTGACCTGTGCTCGATTGACCCTTCAAACAATATGCGGTTTGAAAGCGTTCTGAAGTATCTGAACGAAAGCCTGAAACAGGAAACGGACGACTAAACGCCGTAGTACTTGTTGGCTTTTTGTCGCAGATGGTTGAGCAGGGCGTCTGCGGCTACGGGCTGTCCGGTGCAGCGCATTACCAGTTCTTCGGCTGTATATCGCTTGCCGTGGACATGGATATTCTCTCTCAGCCATTGCAATAAGGAGCTGAAGTTCCCGTTGGCGAATTCATTTTCGAGGTTGGGAATCTGGTTTTTCGCGGCATCGAAGAGCTGGGCGGCGATGAGATTTCCGACGGTATAAGTGGGAAAATACCCAATGCTTCCGCCTGACCAGTGGATATCTTGCAGACAACCTTCGGCATCGTTATCGGGAGCAATCCCCAGCATTTTCTGCATGGATTCGTTCCATTGTCCCGGCAGATCCGCCACGGGCAGATCGCCTTTCAGGAGGGCCTGTTCCAGTTCAAAACGCAGGATGATGTGGAGGTTATAGGTAACCTCGTCACTTTCGGTGCGGATGAGGGATGGGGTCACATGATTGATGGCGCAGACCCATTCAGACAGTTCTACGTCGGAGAGGGTCTTTGGGTATTCTTTTTGGAAATGAGGCCACATCCACTGCCAAAAGGCTTCGCTGCGACCGACAAGGTTTTCCCACATGCGTGACTGAGATTCGTGGATCCCGAGGGATACGTAATCGCCAAGAGGGGTGCCGAAATGCTGGGCGGGCAGGCCCTGATCATACAGACCATGGCCGGTTTCGTGAAGGACGCTGAAGAAGGAATTGGAAATGTTGCGTTCCTCATAGCGGGTGGTCATGCGGGTATCGCCGGGACCGATGAAGGTGCAAAAGGGGTGGGCGCTGACGTCGAGGCGTCCATTGGTAAAATCAAAACCGAAAGCGGCCGCCGCCTGTCGCGCCAGGGCTTCCTGACCGGGCAGAGAGAAAGGGCGCTGGATTATGCTGGTGGGGGCGCTTTTGATGCTGCCACGAATGGCCGCCACGAGGTCTACCAGTTCTTTTCGCAGATCGGAAAAAATTTCCCGAAGGCGGGCGGCGGTCATTCCCGGCTCATATTCATCCAGCAGCGTATCATAAGGTTCTGTGCCGGGGGTGCCAAGATACTGGACCTGACGTTGCTTCAGGTCGATCATCTTTTTGAGATAGGGCTCAAAGGTGGGGAAATCATTGGTGCGTCGGGCATGGGCCCAGGCCTGTTCGGCTATGACGGCGGTGCGAGAAAGTTCCTCGACGAACTGAGGGGGAAGTTTAGCCGCTCGATCAAAGTCGCGGCGCAGATGATACAGATTTGCATCCATGTCGGAACTGCTGTTTCCGTTGGCTGAAGATTTTTCGGATTCAGCCTGGGCGAGCATATCAGCATAGCGCGGTCCGATGTGGCGTTCGTGGGCCATGCGGGCCAGGAGCGATACCTGCTCTGATCGAAGCTGGGCAGAACCGGTGGGCATATAGGTTTGTTCGTCCCACCCCAATACGGACATTACGGATCCCATAAGGGCCAGCTCTCGTGTTTCTTTGATCAGGAGGGAGTATGCGGTTTCTGTTTGCTCTAAGACTTGTGTTTCGTTGGACATGGTAGGAAGACTTAACCTCTGGCGGCTTTCGGATTCAAACGGCAGCAAATTGTCACGAATGCCTTGCCTTGCAGATTATCATTATTTCATGGATACAATATCAGGGGTGAAAGAACAGCTATCGCCCGGGATACACATAACCGAAATGATGAATCGTAATATGACGTTTACCAGAGAAGCAATGTTGTCTGCGGTTAAGGACCGCCAAGAGCCGTGGGACATGATAATCGTGGGAGGCGGAGCTACCGGTTTGGGTACTGCCGTGGATGCGGCGTCCCGGGGGTATAGCGTTCTTCTGCTGGAACAGTCGGATTTTGCCAAGGGCACTTCCAGCCGCAGCACAAAGCTGGTTCATGGGGGCGTGCGATACCTTGCGCAGGGTAATGTGAGGCTGGTTTTGGATGCTTTGTTGGAGCGGGGTCTGTTGCTGCAAAATGCTCCGCACCTGGTTCATGATCAGGCTTTTGTCGTTCCGGCGTATAGTTTATATGATAAGGTTTTTTACGGCACGGGGCTCAAAACGTATGATTTGCTGGCCCGGAAGTATAGTTTTGGGCCGTCGAAGATCTTAAATCGTGAGAAGGCCGTCAGCCTGATTCCGAACCTGGATCCGGCGGGTTTGAAGGGCGGGATACTTTACCATGACGGGCAGTTTGACGATTCGCGGCTGGCGCTGAACCTGGCTCAGACGGCGGCCGGCAAGGGGGCTGTGCTGCTGAATCATGCGCCGGTGCTGGGCCTGATTAAATCGGGGAACCGCGTTACGGGAGTTGATGCCAAGGATCTGGAGTCGGGCGAAGATCTTCGCCTGGAAGCGAAAGTTGTGATTAATGCGGCGGGTCCTTTTGCGGATGAAATTCGCCTGATGGAAGGGGCGGGTATCAAGCGGGCTATTACGGCCAGCCAGGGGATTCACGTGGTGCTGGATCGCTCGTTCCTGGCCGGGGATGCTGCGATTATGGTTCCGAAGACGGATGACGGCAGGGTTCTGTTTGCGATTCCGTGGCATGATCATGTGGTGGTGGGGACGACAGATACGC
>CAYUGQ010000133.1:1724-6952 GCA_964444305.1 uncultured Candidatus Sumerlaeota bacterium | reverse complement strand
CAGGTAGTCCTCCGCCGTCTGCTTCATCTTCTGCAGGATGCGCGCGGAAATCTCCGGCGGGCTGTACACCTTGTCCTGGATTTCCACGGCCGCGTCGCCGTTTTCCGTCTTTACCACTTTATAGGGCACGCGCGACTGCTCGTCCTTGATTTCATCCGGACGATGGCCCATGAAGCGTTTGATACTGAAGATCGTGTTGTTCGGGTTTGTGATGGCCTGTCGCTTGGCCACCGCGCCCACCAGCAGCTCGCCGTTTTTGGCGTAAGCCACCACAGACGGCGTCGTGCGGCCGCCCTCGCTGTTGGGAATCACAACCGGCTCGCCACCTTCCATTGCGGCAACGCAGCTATTGGTTGTCCCCAGGTCAATTCCTATAACTTTTCCCATTTATCCTGGTTTCCTTAATTGATCTTAGTTCGTTAATTTTAGAGGTTTTGGTATCCTGCGGTTCTTTTGAAACGCTGGTGGTGAATAAGTGTGCAAGAAAAATACCGGGTTCGGAATTGTTGCCGCAATCCACGCAAGTCATTACTTATCAGTGCTTTATATTTGATAATCGCGGCGTGTTGCGCAGGATGGGACTGGGGGTGTCGCAAAATGACACGCTTTATTGGGGGTGGTGAGGGTTGTGGGTCAGGGAGTGGGATGGGCTTGCGGGTGAGGGTCTGGCGGGGGCGGGTTTTGATTAGGCTTGCTCATTTTGGTGGGGGAAGATTTGGGTTAGGTTATCTTTTTGAGGAGCCGCATTTATGTTTTGCTTTTATCGTGTGATTGGGATGACTGTGGCGATTTGTTGTGGCGGGGCGGGTGTGGCGCAGACGCAGCATTTTACTATTGTGGACGACGGGGAAATGGACCGGGCGGTGACGGAGGCTAGAGCGGAATTGTTGGCGATGCGGGCTGAGAATCAGCCGAATTTTACGCGGCTGGATGCGACGATTTTAGTGAGGCAGAATGATGGTACGTGGCGGCGGGGCAGCTTTGGTGGGGAGGAGTTGCATTATCCGGCGAGTACGGTGAAGATGGCTTTTATGGCGGCGGCGGCTCAGTGGGAGCGGGATAATGGTAAGCCGGTGGGTTTCCTGGAGCCGCATGTGGGGCCGATGGTGACGGATTCGGATAATCCGGCGACGGGGCGGGTGGTGGATATTATTACGGGGACGTCTAATGTGACGGATGAGTCTGAGACGACGATGACGTATGAGCAGTGGAAGGCGGCGCGGATGTATACGGCGGATTTTTTGTCGAGCCGGGGGCTGCTGGGGAATCAGGTGATTCATGTGAAGACGTATCCGACGAACAGCGGGCCGACGCCGGTGGGGTTTGAGGAGCGGATGTGGAAGGAGCTGGGGCGGAATGCGATGCAGACGAATGCGAATGCGGAGCTGATGCTGGAGATTGTGAAGGGTAAGATTGATGCGAGGGCGACGGATTATATGCGGCGGTTGATGACTCATGACCGGTGGAAGGGGGGTTCTGTGGTGGGGTTTGGTTTGCCGCCGGGGGCTGTTTATGAGAACAAGCCGGGGCGGGCGTATGATTCCCTGGCGGATTTTGCTTATATAGTGATGCCGGATACGGGGCAGGAGATTGTGCTGACGGTGTTGAGTAATGCTTATTGTGATTCGGAGACGGAGCAGCCGTCGCCTTATGGTTCCAGCATTTTGGGAGTTTTTACAGAGGGGTTGATTGAAAAACTGGGGCTGGATGAAGGTGCTCCGGTGAAGATCAAGCGGGATAACGCGGATGCGGATTATTTTATGGTGGAGGGTGACTGGGTGACGTCGGCATCAGCGGCGGAGAAGTGGGGGGAGGATTATGTGGTGTCGCGACCGGGAGATGGCGGGGCGGCGGCGACGTGGCGGCTGGGGGTGCCGGAGGAGGGGCTTTATGAGGTGTGCGCGTGGCATGTACAATCGGAGGATAATACGACTTCGGCGGTTTATACGATTACGCATGCGGATGGGCGGACGAGGGCGGGGGTGAATCAGCGGCGGCTGGGGGGGCGTTGGGTTAAGCTGGGGGATTTCAGACTGACGCCGGAGATGGGGACGGTGGTGGTGACGAATGCGTCGACGGGGACGCTGACGGCGGATTCTGTTAAGGTGACCCGGTGGCCGGGGGTGGCCACCGGGGAGTGAAGGAGCTTTGGGGGCGTTTGCTGCCTGGCTACGATTCTATGATCGGATGGTGTTTTGGTCTTATCCGGTGCTTTGCATTCCTGCGGCTATACTGGTGATGCTCAGGAGGAGGGCCTGATTCCAGGGGTTGTCGCGATTTTGCTGATCGTCGGGGAGATTTTTCCAGGTTTCCATGAGCATGACCTGGAGGCGGTTTATGGGGAATACGGCGGGGTTGCGCATTTCTACGGTGGATTGAACTACGGGGGATTTGTCTAAGAGGTTTTCCTGTCCGGTGATTTCGAGGACCCATTTGGCGGAGCGTTCGTATTCCTGGACGATGGTATCGTGGAAGCGTGTGCCGAGGGAGTGGGGTTTTACGCGGCTGGCGTATTTGGCGGCGGTGGGCAGGTGGGTTCGGACGAGTTCGAGCTGGGCGTTGTCTACGACGGTGCGGAAGAAGGGCCATTCGCGGTACATGTTGCGGAGATCTTCGAGCTGGGCTTCGCCTTTGCTGGCGTAGTATTCGAGTCCGGAGCCGAGGCCGTACCAGCCGGGGACGACGTAGCGGCTTTGCACCCAGGCGAAGACCCAGGGGATGGCGCGGAGTTCGTCCATGCCGCTGAGGCGTCCGCCACCGCGTGCGGCGGGGCGGGAGGTGATGGGGAGCTGGCTGATGTGGCCGATGGGGGTGGCCTGGGTGTAGAATTCCCAGAATTCAGGATCTTCGTGGACCATGGCGCGGTAGACATTGCGGGAATGGGCGGCCATCTCGCTCATGGCGGGGCCGTATTTGTCGTGGCTGCGTTCGTTGGCCTGGGGGGATGGGGTGGCTTTTCCGTCTTCGATGCTGCTGCCGAAGAGTTTGCCTGGGCGTGCGTGAAGGGCGAGAAGGACGGAGTTTACAATTTGTTCGAGGTGGCGGTGGGCCATGGGACGCAGGGCGTAGCGGAAGGATACGACTTCGCCTTGTTCGGTGAAGCGGATGCGTCCGGTGAATGAGCCGCGGGGCTGGCTGAGGATGGCGCGGCTGGCGCGGCCTCCGCCTCGGCCGACGGTGCCGCCGCGTCCGTGGAAGAATCGGAAGTCTACGCCGGCTTCCTGGCAGGCGCGGGCGAGGCGATCCTGGGTGTCTTGCAGGTTCCAGTTGGCGGCGAGGTAGCCGCCGTCTTTGCTGCTGTCTGAGTAGCCGAGCATTAGCTCCTGGAAATTATGACGGGCCTGAAGGTGGAGGCGATAGGTTTCATTGGAGAACATTTCGCGGAGAAGTTCGTCGCAGTGCTGGAGGTCTTCGATGGTTTCGAAGAGGGGGACGATGTCGATGTCGCTTTCGAGGCGCATCTGTTGGCCGTTGTCTGGCTGGCGCACCCAGCGGGCGAGGCCGGCTTCTTTGGCGAGTACGAGGACTTCGAGCATGTCGCTGACTTGATGGGTCATGCTGATGATGTAGGCGGTGATGCTTTGGTCGCCGAGGAGTTCGCGGGCCTGGCGGATGACGTCGAACACCTGGAGGGCTTTCATGGTGCGCTCTGAGCCTTTCCAGCCGCGATGGAGCAGGGGTCGGGAGGTGCGGAGTTCTTTGTCGAGGATTTCCAGTTTGCGATCTTCTGGCAATTCGGCGTAGACTTCGCCGGGGGCGAGGGCTCCGGCGGCGATGAGGATTTCGCCGAGAACTTCGGAGTGTTCTTCGCTGTGCTGGCGAACGTCGAGGGCGGCCATGTGGAATCCGAAGGTGCGGACTTGGATGAGAAGGCGCTCGAGGAGGCCGCCGGAGATGAGGGGTTCTGTGGAGGGCTGATTGAGGGCGCGTTCGATGGTTTCGAGATCTTGGAGAAATTCGGCGGAGGATTGATAGGCGTGGCGGATTTCGTCGGTGATTTCGATGGTGTTGCCGGGCTCGAGGGCCTGAAGATGTTGTGCCCGGGCGAGGGTGGCCTGTAGACGGCGTTCTATGTAGGTGATTTTGAGAGCGAAGGGCTGGGCTCGATAGCGATCGAGTTCGATGTCTGGCAGGGTGATGTGAAGGGCGTCTTGCTTTATGGATTCGGTGAGTTCGTCTGAGACCTCCAGAAGGCGGGAGCTGAGGGAGAGTTCCCGTTTGAGGGGGTCCATGGTGGTCATGTAGTGGGCAAGAATGACGTTGTGGTGATAGAGGACGGTGTCCCAGGTGACCTGGGGGGTGACGTTGGGGTTTCCGTCGCGGTCGCCGCCGACCCATGAGTGGTAGCGCAGGAAGGGTTTGATTCGGAATTCGTGGTGGGGATAAATGGCGCGCAGGGCTCCGTGAAGATCATGGTGCAGCCAGGCGACGACGTCGAGGATTGTACGCTGGAAGAAGTAAACGGAGTTGTTTACTTCGTCCATGACGTTCATGCGTCCGGCGCGGAGCTCATCTGTGTTCCAGAGGGCGGTGAGCTGGCGGAAGAGTTCTTCTTCGGCGTGGGCGCCGGGGAGATCGAGGGGTTTGTCGAGGCGGGATGCGTCTGGGGGGAGTTCGCGCTGGCTGAGCCATTCGGCGATGGAGAGAAGTTTGTCCATGACGGCACGGCGGCGGGCTTCGGTGGGGTGGGCGGTGATGGTGGGTACGATTTCCATGCGGTCGAGAATGGCCTGCATTTCGTCGGCGTCGACTCCGGCATCGGCGAGGCGGGCTATGGCTGAGCCGATTGACTCGGGTCGCCAGGCCTGGCCGCGGGGGCTGTGGGTGAGTTTGGCCATCTGACGGCGGCGGTTTGCGCGGACGATTTCTTTTTGCTCGGCTATGTTTACGAGCTGGAAAAAGATGGTGAAGGCGCGGAGGATGCGGGCGACGAGTTCGGGATCGTTGAGTTCTTCAAACTGGTCGCGCATGCCGGCTACCATTTCTTCGGCATTGCCTACGGTGTGGCCGGTGTCTTCGCGCTGGAGGGACATTTCGTAAAGCTGGCGTGCGATGCTGATGAGGCGCTGTTCGCCTTCGGCCTCAAGGAGTTTGCCGAGGAGACGGTCTATGAGGACGACGTCTTCTGCGAGAGCGTTTGGAAAGCTGGTGCCGCCTAGTTTGATGCCTAGAAAGCTTTGTGTATTGTTCATAGTGTTTTATTTACCCGATCTGATTACCCGAACGCA
>CAYUGQ010000133.1:0-1624 GCA_964444305.1 uncultured Candidatus Sumerlaeota bacterium | reverse complement strand
AGCTTTGTGTATTGTTCATAGTGTTTTATTTACCCGATCTGATTACCCGAACGCATCTGATTACCCGAACGCAGGGGAAACATGGGCAAGGTTTTTATTGTGGTTGAGCCGTATTTTCCTCAACCGGCAGGGTTGGGGGGGTGTTTTATAGGAGTTTGACGGGTAGCGAGTTTGCGACTGCGCGGATATATATGAGCAAGAAAAAATCCGGTTCGATGCCATGCAGAGGGGATTGGAACTCCGCACAGCATACGAACCGGATGATGGTCATGGGCTGTTATAGCCCGTGAGGCCGGTTTGAATTAGAGGATGCCCAGGATGCCGAGGCCGAACAGGCCGGAGCGGCGGCATGGATCACAGCATGGGTTGCAGACGGGCTGACAAACTGGCTTGCAGACCGGCTTGCAAACAGGCTGGTGATAAACTGGGCGTGGTGGTGGCGGTGGGCATGCGGCTCCATAACCGTAGGCGCTGGCCACAGCGGGCATTCCGAGAGTCATGCCAGCTACAAGGGCAAAAGTTGCAGTAAGTTTCTTCGACATTCTGGTTTCCTCCAGATTGAATTTTTTGCCTTTCGGCATCTGTCTAGGCTTTTTCATTTCGCAGGATCGGTGCCACTCTTGCGGGCAAAGGCAAATTGGGTTCGGTCTGAAGGTTTTCCGTTTGGTGAAGTTACGCTTTTCTCAGTGACTAAAGCAAGGATTCCTACTAATGTATAAGATCGTTTTGGTACGCCACGGGCAGAGCACGTGGAATTTGGAGAATCGTTTTACGGGTTGGACTGATGTTGACCTGACGGACCTTGGGAGAGAAGAAGCTCGCAAGGCCGGCGAGCTGTTGAAGGCGGAGGGTTTTGAGTTTGATGTGGCGTATACGTCTGTTTTGAAGCGGGCGATCCGTACGCTGGCGTTTATCCTGGATGAGCTGGATCGGTTATGGATCCCGGTTCATAAAAGCTGGCGGTTGAATGAGCGTCACTATGGGGCGTTGCAGGGTTTGAACAAGGCGGAGACTGCACAAAAGTATGGGGATGAGCAGGTGCATGTGTGGCGTCGCAGCTATGATACGCCGCCGCCGGCGCTGGAGCCTACGGATGAGCGTAGTGCGTCTCTTGATCCGCGGTATGCGGACCTGCCGCGGGAGGATGTGCCTGAGACGGAATGTCTGAAGGATACGGTGGCACGTTTTCTTCCGTACTGGAATGAGGAGATTGCTCCGGCGGTGAAGTCTGGGAAGAACGTGATCGTGGTGGCTCATGGTAACACGATTCGCGCGCTGGTAAAATACCTGGATAACGTGTCGGAAGAGGCTATTGCTGAGCTAAATATTCCGACGGGAATTCCGCTGGTGTATGAACTGGATGCGGATTTGAACGCGATCAAAAGTTATTATCTGGGTGATGCGGAAGCGGCGGCTGCGGCTGCGGCGGCGGTGGCAAACCAGGCGAAGTCTAAGTAACTGGCGCCTTTGGTTTTCAGATTTTGAATGATTTTTTATAGGAGATTCTTATGCGCGTAGATTCTCGCGCGGTTGACGAGAAGCGTCCGGTTAAGATTACGCCGGGTTTTGCACCTTACGCTGAGGGGAGTGCCTTGGTGGAGACGGGTGATACGGTTGTGCTTTG
>CAYUGQ010000132.1:0-6963 GCA_964444305.1 uncultured Candidatus Sumerlaeota bacterium | reverse complement strand
GGAAGATGCGGAGCCGGCGGATAAGCTGCTGGAAGCTGAGGAGTTTGCCTAGTCGAGGTGATCAGTTGCCGGTGGATATACATACGCTAACATACAAATGAAAGAAATGAATTGACATATCAGTGTCGCGTGACAGGGATTAAAATTGATCAGATAAAACCTGCCTGGATGATGTCATGAAATTACGCTTTGGCCTACGCTGTTATGTCATCTGTTTCTCACTAATGCTTATTAATATGCCGGCCCTCGGGCAAGACGCTTACGCGATGCTGAGCAAAGTTCTTGAACAAGAAAAAGTTCAAACCGCCCATGCAATCACAACGCACTCGATACATTTCCACGTCGAAAACCTAAATTTTGAGTACGACTATGATAAAGTTAAGAGACTTGCAGTTGAGGTGGAAAAAACGACTCCTACTATTTCCCAAGATGACTTACGTGCCTACTTGAGGAAGGCGCAGTTGCGGGAAAATCATTTCTTTACAAGGGCGCATTACGTATCTACGCCGAACTGTCTGTTGTATGAAAACTCGGAAAAAGTAGATGTCCTTAGTGACCTTGTCGCCAGTGAAATTAACACTTCACAAGTTAACTGTCGTGAACCGAGCGATGGTCAGCCATTAATGGCACAGGTGTCATGGTCTGCACAACAGATCGAACTTTTGAACGAGCGTGTCAGCAACCCTGATTGTAGAAAGTTTGGCAGACTTTCCGAACATTCTTTGAGTTCTTTCAGGGAGCTTGAAGGTCAAGGCCCGTCAATTTCCAAGGCGTTCGTACTAAATGAAGATGACACTTCTCGTACTCTAATATTTTCAATAGGTATGGGTGCTAATGCCGCAGGCCTGTCATTTTCAGTTGAATACAAAGTAACATATTCTAACGACGAACACTTCGATTTGCTAAGAGAGATCGTTGTTTTAAACGGACTTACGACTGTTGATAATACGTTTTCGGAGTATGAGTATGTTCCTGAATTAAGGCGACGTTTTCCAAATCGTTCCTTAATAAAACGATACAATGGCACTCTAGATAGCTCAATAACGGTGTATCGAGTTCAGGATCCGTTTACCTGGCCAAAAAACCTATCCTTATGGGACCTCGGCATGAAGTCCGGTATGGACGCTATCGAAGTTTTCTACACTCTTTTCAGATATGACTTCGATTTGACCGTGTGGGAGGGTGCTACAGTTCCGGCCGGACTCGCTGCCTGGCAGCGACGTTAAAAAACAGGGCGGTTTTTACTGAGCCCGTTCCTGTTGGGCGTCGCCGTCGAGGGATTCTTTTTCCCCGAGGAAATAAGGATCGCGCCCGGCTTTGACGTCGAACCAGGCCAGCATCCAGGCGAAGCGTTCACGCCAGATCAGGCGGGGGGTTACCCGATAGCGGCGGCCTGAGGTTGCTACGCCTGTTGCATCCACATCGAGGGCCTGTGCGATATACAACGCCCGCGGCAGATGAAAGCGCTGCGATACGACAATGAACTCATCCAGATCCCAGAGTTCCTTTGCCCGGTACATGCTGTCATAGGTACGAAATCCCGCAAAATCCCGTACCACATCATTCGACGGGACTCCTTGTTGCACAGCGTAATCCCGCATGGCGTTTACTTCGTTGTACTTTCGCGTCCGGTTGTCCCCGCTCATTAGAAGCTTTTCAACTTTACCCTCGCGGTACAGCTCCACCGCAGTATCCACCCGCTCCTGAAGAACGCTGCTCAGGCGTCCATCGGGGTGGACCAGGGCACCAAGAACCACGGCCACTTTCCGGTCAGGGATATCGTCCAGGTTATTTAATGTATATATCCGCCCCGACGCCGCACTGTGCATTTCTGAACGAATATGATAGGCCATCGCAATCACGATCAACCCGGCCACCAGGCCAGTTACAGCCAAACTCCCCGCTATCCAGTACAACATGGAAACCTTTTTTCGCCGCGGCACGGTCTAAGCGGAAAATTGCGCCAGAATTTGCTGGGGGGTATAGCGCCCGGCCAAGCGGTCAGCATCGAGAATTGCCTCAACCATGGCCGTGACTGCCGCCTGCATCCCTACCAGAACCGCATGGGACACAATACTGTGGCCGATATGCAGTTCGCGTACATGGGGAATAGCCGCCACAGGCAGCACATTGCGCAGATTCAGGCCATGCCCGGCGTTAATCCGCTGGCCGTTCATATCAGCATGCAGGGCCGCCTGCTCCAGGCGCTGAAGTTCTTCGCCTCGCTGGTCAAAGGTTGCAGCTTCTGCATAAGCCCCTGTGTGCAATTCAATCACATCGGCTCCACACTCGCGAGCCGCATCAATTTGAGCGTTGTCAGGATCAATGAAATGGCTCACAAGCAACCCGGCTGCCTTCATCCGCTCGGTGGCTGCTTTCACACGGTCAAAATCCCCGGCAACGTTCAAGCCCCCTTCGGTCGTGATCTCTTCCCGCTTTTCCGGAACAAACATCACCATGTGGGGCCGAACTTTTTCTGCAAAGGCCATCATCTCATCCGTGATCGCCATCTCAAAGTTCAAAGCCGTTTTGATCACGCTTTTCAGGCGGAAAACATCCTCATCCTGAATGTGCCGGCGGTCTTCCCTGAGGTGACATGTAATACCCGCCGCGCCGCCCAGTTCGGCCAGAACGGCCGCATGGACCGGATCCGGATCAGAAATCCGCCGGGCCTGGCGAACTGTCGCCACATGATCAATGTTTACACAAAGTTTAGCCATGATGCCTGTTTACTCAGCTCTTTCAGTTGTAGTGGTCTGCCTGCTGTCACTTGGAGATTTCACAGCGTATTCGACCTGAAGAGAATTTGGTTCGACCGCCTGTATCACCACCCGGCTTCGTATCTCCTCGGAGATGGAATTCGAAAAATGCACTTCAAGGGGCACATCGCGTGTTTCGCCGGGCACTTCTTCCTGAGGTCTTACCAGCGACACACGGAACGAATCCGGCGTAAGTTGCCTGATCAAACTCTGTGGTCCGAACACCCGCACCGTCGCCGATTTGGTGTCATACTTCATCTCCACCGTATCAGGCGCCACGGCCTGAAAGTTCAGAGGCACATCAGTAATGGACCGCACGGTCTGCACTTCCTGGATCTCCAGGGTCACCTCGGCTAAATTATTAGCCCGTTGCACCATGGAAACTCCCGGAGGCAGAATCACCTCCACTGTTTCCAGACCACCCTCGGTGCGCCCGACCACCGAAACCGGTGCTGTCCTCAGCAGGATCCGGCTGGTCATGTCGTCCACCGGCATTTTGCTGATCTGGTCCATGTCACCCACCAGGTAGACTTCCCGTGGCGACGTTCTTACCGGGGAAACAAGCTGGTATCCATCCGGCAGACGGTCCTGACCCACAATCTGAGGTACAATCTCAGCAGCGACGGCATTATAGCGCATCCGCACTTCCACCGTGCTGCTTTGCGTTCCAATTTTTACCAGTTCCACACGGGCCGATGGGATATTGGACACCCAATTTTGATCGCTCAGACTAAGGTTCATGCTCGTCCAGCTCACGTCCAGGTTATCCTGCATCGTGCTGGCATCCACCACAAACCTAAAATTTTCACTGCTGATATAATGGCTCGCGCTCCGGCCATAGCGTACGATCACCGGGATTTCGCTTGGGCGAACCTGTACCTCAACCTGCGGCCCAGGCGAGGCTACCTCTACGGGAATCGTCAGCCGTGCCTCGCGAGTTTCCCCGGTTTTGGCAATCATCCACACGATCAAAGCCAGGCCAATCGAAACACTGGCCAGGCGGATCTGCTCCCGCAGGCGGGCTTTATTAATCCTCTTCTTGAACATTCATCAGCTCTTGGATTGCTTCTTTTAATGATTCGGGGGTGTGGTGCCGCTCAAATTTTCCGTCTGCCGCCAGTGAAATGGTACCGGTTTCTTCACTTACCACAATAACCACTGCATCGGTCTGCTGGCTGAGACCCATGGCCGCCCGGTGGCGCATCCCCAGTTCGCTGTCAGACACCGGACTGTCAGACAAAGGCAACATACACCCGGCCGCGCTGATCCGGTCGCCCCGAATCATCACCGCGCCATCATGCAGCGGACTGTAGTTCTTAAAAATACAGGTGATCAGTTCTTTGCTGATGATCCCGTCGATTGCGGTGCCTGTCTCGGCATGAAGCTTCAGCGAATCAAGCCGCTCGATGCAGATAATTGCGCCTTCTTTCAGACGGCTGAGCTGTTTTACAGCCTTCAGAAGCTCGTCCATGGGAATGGCGTTTCGTGAAAAACGACGCACCAGCGACCGGCGGCTTATCTCCAGAATAGCTTTTCGAAACTCATTCTGGAAGATGATCAGGACAGCAAGGGCAATTACCAGCCAGAAGCGCTCAAACAGGGTGCTCGTAGCCGTCAGGCCAAGGAACCGGGCAACGGCATACAGGCCCGTGCTGAAGATAATAACCCCAACCACGCCCCGCGTGGCGGAGCTGGACCGGGTCTGTTTCAGCAAAAACAACAGGACATAAAAGAGCGAGGCGACGACCAGGATGTCCACCACGTCTGCCAGACCTATACTTAATAGCAATCCAAAGGGGTTAGTCACAGTTGGCTCCGCGCTGCCCTTTCACTGGTTTTATGGGCATACAGTCGAAATCGCCTGACATTGTCCTCCGGTTGCAAAACTTCCTGGTACAGTGGGGCTTTGATGGCACACGATAAAACATCAAGGTTTGTCGTTCCCTGATCGCGGCTGTGAGGCCTGTGTTTCTCTCGTGTTGATAAGGGCGTCGTTTAACATACGTTCCGCTGAAAAGAATGCCCCGATAAGCATCCACGCCAGGGTTGCCCGGGCCGGCATGTGAAGTGGGAAACTTGTCAGCGCGTTGATCAGCATGGTGACAGCAGCTGCAAACAGGGTCACGAACAACGCGATTTTTTGACCTGCATTTGCATCCAGCACCACCCGGCGAGCTTGCCACCTCAGGCGCACAAAACGAACTGTGGCGTGAACGATCAGGAGCAGGAATAACGCGATTCCAATGGTTCCCTGCTCAAACCAGAACTCCAGGTAATCATTGTGCGTATGTTCCGCGAGACGCCGGTTAAGATCGTTCAGCAGGGCAGTGGTTCCTGCTTTTGGGTCTTCATCCACCAGCATTTTGACGTTGTTATAGAATTCCAGACGGTAGCTGCCCGGACCATATCCGAAGACGAAGTTTTCGGGAATGGCCATAGCGCTGGACGTATAGAACAGCAGGCGCTCGCGCGTGGATGCCGAGGAAAAATCAAAGAGCGTTGTAAAGCGCTGCGCCAGCCGCATATCGCGCCTGTTCAGGGCGTTTGGCGTGGAAAAGATAACCAAGCCAATCAGGACGAGGATTATACCGGTCCCCATGGCAGCCCAGTTCGTTTTTCTTAACTGCTGAGGCAGCAGCCTGATCTGGCCTAAGAAGACAATAAGGGCTCCCGCCATAAACCCAAAAAGCGCCCCACGGGTGCCGCTGAGCAAAAGCACCAGCACGATAAACATTGCCAGCGCTATGCAGATTCCTCGACGGTATAAGGGAATTCCCGGCCGATAGCCAAGTCCCAGAAGAATGACAGACGTAGGAGCCGCCACCCCGCCGAAATACTCGGGGTTCCCATAAAACGAATGGATGAAGTTACGTCCGCCCTGATTTTCGTCAAACTTAAAGGGATAAAGCGGACGCAGAATATCGTAGCCTATATAGGTCAAAAACCCGTAGAGAGCGGCGATGAGCCCGAGTGCTCCTGCCACTCTGGCCAGCGTCAGGCACTCTGCGGCCCCGGGACGCAACCGGTATATGAGCCATCCCAGGGCATAAAAGCCCCCGAGGTGCCACCATTCCGAAAAGCTATAAAGCGTACGAGAGCTGAACAGGGCCGACAATACAAAGGACAACAGAAGGCCGGCAAAGATGGAATCGATGAGTTCCCAGCTTTTGGATGCCAGCGTTCGCCAGTTGATCACTGCAAGAAACAGCATAACGGCCATCATGGTCCGCACCGCCAGCACCTTTGACTCCACTGCTGGATATGGGGAAGGAACCCGCGGCAAAATAATCAGCATGGCCGCAACGAGACCAGTAAGCGACGTCAGCCAAAGCAGTTTTCGCCCGAAGGCCGGCCTGAGGATTCTCTCAACGTTAGATGGATTAGAAGTCATAAGCCGGACAAGTCAAAGCACCGGTCCGGCGTATGAGTCAATGCGAAATGTTTAAACCGACGTGTCAGCGGCGATGAAGCTGAAACTTGTCGTAAACCACTGTCCACTCTTCAGATGCATCAGTAAAAGGAGACGAAACATCGGCCACATCTACACCATACATCTGTACGCTTTCTTCAATAATCTGCTCGATCCGATTCTGTTGTTCCACTTCGGGATCAACCGGCTCCAGATTAAACTGCGCTAACGACGCACGAAGATCACGAAAACCCAATCTAAGTCTCCTGACTACCACAATTCTATAAGAGGCGGGGCCTGCGCCGGGAACCAAAAACCGCACTTCTAAAGCTTAGGTACAATTAATACCGCCTAAATTTGCACTGACAAGGACAATAAGCATTTCCGCTACCATTTGCTGAAACAAATAACCTCATCCAATAAACTGTTCTCTGTGTTATAAGCACAGGCTATGCCGGTTAAGGGCTCAGCCCTCCAAGTTTTAGCCGTAGTCGCAAAGGTTCATCGCGCTCCAGGAATGTATCGATTACGTACACCGCTCGCCCTTGCTGTAAATTACAGGTGACTGGCACGCCCAGCACCGGATCTACCCCGACCAGGTACGGGTTGCGTATATTGCGAGTTACGGTGAACAGGCCGCCCAGCAGTACAATCCGAGTATTCGGATCATATTTAAGGTCCAGAACAGCTCCCTGAGCCTGGGGATCCCACGGCAGCAGGGTAGTGGTTGTCGTGGTCCGGCTGACTTCAATTGCCGCCACGTTTCGCCGTTCTTTCTCCTGCACACTGGTAAAC
>CAYUGQ010000131.1:0-6990 GCA_964444305.1 uncultured Candidatus Sumerlaeota bacterium | reverse complement strand
ATAATTATACAGAACCCGACGAATTCCGCGTTGATCCTCACAGCGGCGAAATACCGTATGACTGGAGCCGCAAAGACGGCTGACCAACGTCCAGCCGGAACCTGCTCCGGCTGGCGTGACCTTTGCATGAAAAGAGGAGCATTATGCTACGAAACGTGATCATAGTAATCATCATCGTGACACTGGTGATCCTCGCCTATATCTACGGCGTCGGCGACAGCCTGACCACGGAATAATGCCCTGAACGGTCCCGGTCACCAGCAGTCCCTTCCCCCGGTGCTACGCTACATCGCGGTCATCATCATACTGATCCTGGCCCTTTATGGCCTGTATGCTCTGCTACGGCCAACCGAGCCCCGCGGCACAGGTCAGACAATAGAAACCGCCGCCCTGGCTCCCATCGCCCGGGGCGAAATATTAGATGAATTCCGCCTTATCACCGTCGAGCGCCAGTACCGGATTCCCGTCATCGGCCGCAGCTATAAACCTCTTCCCACTGCCGCCACCGGCGGCATCGTCGGCCGAATCGCCCGCGATATCCTCGGCGACCGCGACGACGTTCCCGGCACCACCACAAACATAATTTACGAAATGGTCACAACCGTAACCGCCGGCATCGACCTCGCCAAAGTTCGCGAACAGGATATACTGAACGGTGACCGCGTAACCACCATCACCCTGCCTGCCCCGGAAGTCATGGCCGTTGTCCATGACGCCATGCAAAGCCGCATCTTCGCCCAGGACAGTCCCCGTCTGCCCTATCTGGATAACAGCGGGAAACTTCTGGAAGAACTTCAGCGCACCGGTCAGGTAAAGCACCGACTCGAAGCCGAAAACGACGATGCCCTCATGGCTCAGGCCGAAAACAAAGCCCGCGAAGCCCTGAAGCGATTCCTCGAACAGGTCCACTCCGGCCGCGAGGTACAAATTTTGTTCCATCCGGCGAAAAAGAACTTGCCGCCGGGATAACAGTTTCCCAAGAAGGTGCTATGGCTAGTCTGGAAGATTATCGGAAACAAATTGATCGCATCGACAAAGAACTCGTGTCGCTGCTGGATGAACGGGCCGAAGTGGCCAAGGCCATCGGCCTGTTAAAAGAACAGGAAGGCCGAAAAGCCTTCTATGATGCGTCGCGGCAAAAGCTCGTCATCAAAAACGCCATAGACGCCAGCAAAGGCAGCTTCCCCGCCGAAGCCATTCGCCACGTTTTTGTCGAAATCATGTCGGCCAGCCTCGCCCTCGAACGGGCACCTACCGTCGGCTACCTCGGCCCAGAGGCCACCTTCAGCCACGAGGCCGCTCTTCTCGAATTCGGAAACTCCATATCCCACCGCCCCTTCAATTCCGTCTACGACATCTTCTTTGCCGTCGACCGCGACTGGATCGACTATGGCATTATACCCATCGAAAACAGCACCGGCGGCGTCATCCACATCCACCTGGATATGTTCCTCAGCTTCAACGTGCTCATCTGCAGCGAGATCAACCTGGCCATCCATCAGAACCTCATCTCCCGCAATCCGTTGGATAAAATCCGTGTCATTTACAGCAAGACCGAACCCTTCCAGCAGTGTCAGATGTGGCTGAAAGAAAACCTGCCAAACGTGCAACTGATCGAAGTCGGCACCACCACCAAAGGCGTGGAAATGGCCAAAGACCGCGACTACGCCGCCGCCATCGGTTCTGTCCTGGCAGCCCGGAAGTATGATATCCCGGTCGTCGCCCCAAACATCGAAGACCTCAAAGACAACACCACCCGCTTCGTCGTCATTGGCAAACAATACAGTCAGCCCACCGGCAACGACAAGACCAGCCTGATGGTGTCCATCAAAGATGAACCCGGCGCGCTCCATGACCTGCTGCGCCCCTTCCACGAACGCAAGATCAACCTCACCAAAATCGAAAGCCGGCCCACCCGCGTTCGAGCTTGGGAACTTGTCTTCTTCATCGACCTCCTTGGCCACCAGGAAGACCCCCTCGTTGCAGAGTGCATCGAAACTATCCGGAAAAATTCCGTAAACGTCAAAATCATGGGCAGCTATCCCCGCGACATCGAAGTGCATGATAACGCACGAACGATCGTCGAAACAGAAAAACCCGTCTAAGCCCTGCCGACGTTTACCCATAACAAACTTCGCAAGCTGAGCAGGTGGTCATTCCCTCTCAGCTTGCGGAGTAACGTTGTCGCCGCCGCCGCTCACAAGCTCCTGCGGCAGCTTCCCCTCGGCCTTCAGCCCGTTCAGCATTTCATTGGAAAGCTCCCAGTGCCGTTCAATCCCCGCCTGGTTTAGATGCCCAGCATCCGCCAGCATTCCGCCCCACTTTTGCCATCGCGGCGCTGGCGCATGAAACACAGGATACTTCGCCTGCATCTCATTCAGCCAGGCATCATAAGCCGCATAAACCCCATTCTCAATATAAGCATCGTACTGAAGTTCATTGTGCGGAACCGGCAACATCACCACCGTCACGCCATGCCGCTGGGCCAGCGACAGAAACTTCTCATAGACCGCCAGGTACTTCCCGTTTTCCATCAGCTTATAGGGCCCGTTCGTCGACTCCGCATGGACATATTCCGCCCACTCTGAAATCCGCTCCGGAGCATACTGAAACCAGCCATGCTCCTGCCAGTGCCCCACCATCCGGTCAAAATCCTGACGCGGCTTAGGCAGCTTCTGATCCTTCAGAAATCGCCGCAATTCCCGAGGCACCCGCTCACCATACAGCACACTAGGCGGCACCATCTTTGAGCTGAAAGTGTCCCACGCCGGCCCCCATTGCTCCTGCGCCAGTTGAAACCGCAACCCCTGCCAGAACGGAGCCGTCTGGCGATACCGAAACTGATTACTCGGATCCCCCGCCGTCGTCAGCAGCGATTCGTCATAACCAAACATCTCCGCATTAGCATCCACGATCAACAACGTCGGCTTCCGGCCGCTATCGATCAAACCGCGCAGCATCGGCTCATAAATCTCCATCCCACACCACGCCCACGCATAGTTCGTGATCCGGGCATCCTCCCCAAAAACCGCCTTTAAATTGTCAGGATCCAGGTGATAAAAGCGGCTGTTTCCGAAAATCGCCACATCATCCGCCGGTGCATCACTCACCAGCAGCTTCCGCTTAATCTCCGCCAGCGAATACGTCGAATCCCAAAACCGATACCGGAACTGATAAACGAACCCAATCTCAAAAACCAGCACCAGAACAATAGCCAGCAGGCACGCAAGCGGCACCCCATAGGCATGAGGCCCCCCCGGCCGCCCCGCCTGTGCCGGATCCACCATCTGTGGCCGGTGGGCTATGGGCGTCACATCAGAACTGGAAGTAGATAAAGGTTCTCGCGTCATGCGGAGCTCCCGATACCAAAAATAGATAGAGCGCAAAATAAAACACTGCCCGAACAGGCCACGGCAGCCTGAAAACAAAATATCGGTCATTCGTCAGGTAATGAGCCCACTGGTAACCAAACAACACCGCACAACAGAAAAACACCTCTTTCAACAAATGCCGCGCCGCATCCCAGTCACCAAACTCCCCGAACATCCGCGCAAACACCAGTCCTGCATCCGCCGTGGTCTCCGCCCTGAAAATCACAAACCCGATCACGGTTAACGGAAACATCACCGCGATATGAGCCACCCTCCGCGGTAACGACGCTTCGTTAATCGGGCGCAGCAATGCATCCGGCCCAAACGCCAGCCTCACAGCCCGCTCCAGCACCAGCAGCCCGCCGCAGTAAGCCCCCCACATCACAAAATGCCACTGAGCCCCATGCCACAATCCGCCAATAAGCATCGTCACCATCAGCGCCACCATCTCCCGCCGATAACCAAACCGGTTGCCCCCCAGCGGAATATAAAGGTTATCCCGCAGACATTGCGAAAGACTGATATGCCATCGTCGCCAGAAATCCGACGGCGTCACCGCAAAAAACGGCAAGTGAAAGTTATACATGAGGCGGAAGCCCATCAGCCTCCCCAGTCCGGCCGACATATCCGAATACCCCGAAAAGTCCGCGTAAATCTGAATCGTAAACGCCAGCGCCCCCAGTACCGCCAAAGGCGCACTGGCCCCTCCCGGATCAGAAAACAAACTGTCAGAGACCATCGCAATGCGGTCCGCCACAAACATCTTCTTAAACAAGCCCCAGAAAAACAGCCACGAGCCTTCCATGATATGCGTGCGAGTGATCACCCGCTGGCTCTGCATCTGCGGCATCAGCCGCTCCGCCCTCTCAATCGGGCCCGCCAGCAACTGAGGAAAAAACGCCACAAACAGCGCAAAGTCAGTAAACTTCTTCACCGGTTTCGTTCGCCCGCGATAAATATCGATGATGTAGGTCATCTCCTGGATCGTATAAAAAGAGATGCCCACCGGCAGAACGATATTAAGCGTAACCTCCGATACCTCCGCGCCGAAAAAGCGCAGAGTATGCTGGAGGTTTTCCGTGAAAAAATTGAAGTACTTAAAAAAGCCTAGCGTGCCCATGTTGACGATCACGCTAAGCCACATCAGCCTGCGACGCCGCACCGGATCTGTCAGACGCCCAAGGGCCTGGCTTATATGATAATCAATCGTCTGGGTCGCCAGCAGCAGACCCAGAAACTTCCAGCTCCAGAACCCATAAAAGAAATAGCTGGCGCCCAGCAGCCACACGTTCTGCGTCTGATACCGGCGCAACATAAGGTATACTGCATAGACGATAGCAAAAAAAACGACGAATTCCAGGCTGTCGAATACCATGCCCGGAAAAAAACGGCGCCGGAAAATCTTCGCAAGTTAATAATGCGAGCTTCCGACGCCGAATGCTTTAATTATGGGAAATCAGCGGCTTAACGCTGTTCTGTAACCTTAATCAGGTGATAACCAAACTGGGTCTTAACCGGATCCGAAACTTCATTGGTGTTACAGGCAAAAGCGGCAGTTTCAAATTCTGGAACCATCATGCCCTTGCCAAAGAAACCCAGATCACCACCTGAGCGACCGCTGGGGCACTGGCTGTGCTGCTGAGCAAGCTGCCCAAAATCGTCCCCGTTGTCAATCCGTGCTTTAAGATCACGAGCTTCCTGCTCGCTGGCGACCAGAATGTGGCTCGCCCGTACTTCATTTGCCATGATAATGCCTTTCTTTGTTTCAGTTTCTCGCGTGTTGTGCAAAAATAAAGGATCCGCAAAATTGCCGCACCCTGCATTTTACTAAGGGTTTTCTCAAAGGTGTCCAAGATGCAGTCAACGCATTCCTTGGGCCAATTTTCATCCAACTAGACCCTGTCCGGCAAAAAACCGCAACGCAGATTACTCGGCCTTCAGGCCTTTGTCAGACCAGATCAGCCTTCTTCGTGTGCCAGTCTGTAGCCTGCTGATAGGCATGCCCCACAGTAAACAGGCGTCCATCCTCAAAAGCCGGCGCGATAAGTTGTAGACCCAGCGGCAGGCCGCTTTTTGTAAATCCGCAGGGAACCGACATCCCCGGAATTCCCGAAAGGTTGACGCTGATTGTATAAATATCGCTCAAATACATCGCCAGCGGATCAGCCATCTTTTCTCCGAATTTGAAAGCCGAAGACGGCGTCGTCGGTCCGGCGATAACATCGCATTTTTCAAACGCATTCGTAAAGTCCCGCTGAATCAACGTCCGCACTTTCAGCGCCTTCAAATAAAAATCTTCATAAAAACCCGCGCTCAAAGCATACGTACCCAACATGATTCGCCGCTTTACCTCAGGGCCAAAACCCTGACTGCGGCTCCGACTAAACATGTCCACCACGTTGTCCGCCTCTGCCCGGTAGCCATAATGGGCTCCGTCATACCGCGCCAGGTTGCTGCTGGCTTCCGCCGTTGCACACAGGTAATAAGTCGCCACCGCATACTTGGTATGAGGCAGTTCCACTTCCACCAGCTCCGCCCCCAGCGATTCCAATTGCTTCACGGCAGCATCAACATTGCTGCGAACATCTTCGTCGGCACCTTCAACAAAAAATTCTTTCGGCAACCCAACCCGCAGTCCCTTGATATCCTTACCCAGAAAGCTCGTATAATCAGGAACGTCCACCTTCGCACTGGTCGAATCCAGCGCATCATGACCGCCGATAGCGTTCAACAGCAGGGCCGCATCTTCCACATCCCGCGTCACCGGACCAATCTGATCCAGGCTTGATGCAAATGCCATCAATCCGTAACGCGAAACCAGACCATAGGTCGGTTTCATTCCCACCAGACCACAAAAGGCCGCCGGCTGACGAATCGATCCGCCCGTATCGCTGCCCACGGCCAGCGTAGCCATACCCGCCGCCACAGCCGCCGCACTGCCGCCACTGCTGCCGCCCGGCGTATGATCCAGGTTCCACGGATTAGCAGTCTTCTTAAAATAGCTGCTCTCCGTGCTCGACCCCATGGCAAACTCATCCATGTTCGCCTTGCCCGTAAAGACCACACCCTGCTCACGCAGACGCTTGACCACGGTCCCGTCAAAAGGCGGCACAAAGTTCTCCAGCATTTTCGAGGAACAGGTCGTGCGCGTACCGTTGGTACACATATTGTCTTTCAGAGCCAGCGGAATTCCGGCGAGAGGCGCCACAGCTTCTCCTGCGGCCCGCTTCCGGTCGACTTCTTCAGCGGTTTTCAATGCTTCCTCAGCAGTCACCGTCACGTAGGCCCCGATGCGCTCCTCGACGGCATTTATCCGGTCTAAGGTAGCCTTCGTGATTTCCACGCTGGAGACTTCGCCCTTGTCCAGAAGGTCTTTAAGTTCGTGAGCCGTTTTTCCGCTGAGTTCCATATCTTGATCTTTAACCGTAGAAAATTTAATGAGGGATCGTTGCGTCGATTTGGCAGGCCTCACCCGCCTGCCGCAAGTGTATTATTACAAGGCGGGGTCCGGTATTTGTTTTTAGATTCCTCGCCGGTAAGTCCGGTGCGTCACTATTTAATTTCCGACGTCCCCTCAAGGAAAGCCGGGTCGCTGATGAAAATATCTCCTTTTTTAACC
>CAYUGQ010000130.1:0-7245 GCA_964444305.1 uncultured Candidatus Sumerlaeota bacterium | reverse complement strand
GTGCTTTCCCGGAGCTTACACGCGGCGCCGGGACTGCTTTATGTGTTTTCTGATGGGACGCTTTCTGTGTTCCAGGGCTTTGATGTTTTCGTGGCGGCGTTGATTGTGGCGGGGATTGGGAGCAGTTTGTATTTTAGATTTAAGGGGCGGGATCGGAAGGTTGAGGGAAGGAAGGGGCAAGCGTTTCGTGATGCGGTCTTGCTGTGGTTGATCGTACCGATGCTGGTGTCGGCTGTGGTGCTGAAGCAGTTAAACCCGGGTTATTTTAATGCTTTATTGCCCGCAGGGTGGTTGATGATTCTGTTTCTTCCTGCGCTGCCTGACCGCAGTGTATGGCGGAAGCTGGCTGGGACGGTTGTGGGGATTGTGTCGGCAGGGAGTGTGATAATTTATGGTCTGATGTTGTCAACTATTATGAATTCAGAGCGAACGATACGGGGGTATGCTGTGCCGTACGTCAAACAGGAGGAGGTTGTGCGGCATGTTCTTGAACGGGGGATCCACCCGGATAATATTGAGCATTTAAGCGGGCCGGTTTTCAGTGAGCCGTATCGTTATATTGCGCGGGATCTTCTGGCGCGCGATGAGGTGGTTGCCGGGGAGGCGTCTGGTACGGCGGCGCTCATTCGGGAGAAGGATGGATTGATTGCCTTTCCCTTTCGCCGTCAGCTTTTGCTGGGTCGGGGAGCGGAGGAGGTGGGCATGTTGTATGTGCTGGAAATCCCGGCGGAAGATGTGTCGGGGTTTGTCAGGCGCTATATGGCACTGTCGGGCGACGGATGGCTTTATTGACCGGTGGCTGAAGGAACAACGGCTGTAGAAATGGGCATGGCGGTGGTTTGACGGTTTGCGGCCGCGGGGGCTGTGGTAGAAACTGGCGATGTGGATACGGCTGTTCCGGTGGTTTGCGGCCCGGTGGTTGCGGGGTCGGAAGAATTGGTCAGCCGGTTTCCGCCGGGCATTGCCAGGAAGCCAAAGCGGTTGTAGTTAAAAAGAGAAATTCCGGGGTTGAACCATGCGGAGGTTTCTTCCGGTTCATTGTCACGAGACGGACGGAAACGGGCGAAATTTGCGCGCCAGGTGGGGCGGCCTTCCGGAGTCCGCAGGGTTTTATAAGGGATGAAAAACTCTGCTTCCCATGATCCGGCACCAGTGTCTTGCAGTCTGCGGGATTTGGCTTCCCAGCTGTCCACGACGCTGGCGCCCTGGATATAACGGCCATAAGCCACGCCATAAGGATTGATGGCGAAGTGGTAATATTGATCGACAGTGACTTCAGGTGTGGGTGTGATGAGGATTTGGACAGAGTCGTCCTGTGGTACGGGACCGGTTGGAGTAGTGTCAGCTCCGCTAAGGGCATCCATGACGGCATCTTCGGCGCGAAAGGCCACGTAAAGTCCCTGTTTTGTCGCCCCAACGTAAACGGTTGTGGCATGGGATGGATTTTCGCGGCTGACGATTTTCTGAAGGGGGGCCGATACTGTCTGGTTGAGTTCAGCCTGTGTTAAAACGCCGTCGATTTCGGGTGTGGTTTCCATTGTCGGCACCTCCAGTCGAAACATGGAAGATGCGGAATTTGCGAAAAGAGGCGCTGCCATTGTGGCCAGCAGGATTGCCCCAAAGATCTGTTTTGCGTAGAACCCCATAGATGTTATCTCCGTGACGATTTAACTAACCAGAAATATGCCGGGCGTATCTTACAACTGTAAAGTCGATTTGCTGAAGTGGCAGGCAAAGAAAAAGGCTGCTGAGTTTCCCCAGCAGCCTGAAAGGTTTGCATTGTTTCCGTTAGGATTTTGAATCGGCCAGTGACTCGATAGGTGAGAAGACGAGCCGCTCTTTATCCTCGTGGAGTTCTGCGAGGATTTCGCCTTCCGGCGAGTTGCCCTCGATGATGAGCTGGGAGAGCGGATCTTCGATGTACTTTTGAATCGTGCGCCGCATGGGGCGTGCGCCGTATTCAGGATCGTAGCCCTTGTCCACCAGGAACTGCCGTGCTTCATCGGAGAGAGTGACATGGATGTTGCGCTCGGCAATCCGTTTGTTTACCCGTTCCATCATGATGCCGACAATGCTTTCGATGTCGTGGCGTTCGAGAGCCTTAAAGACGATGGCTTCATCCAGACGGTTTACGAATTCCGGATTGAAGAGCTGCTTCATGGCGCCGATCACCTTGGTTTTCACGGCTTCATAATCTTCCATGTCTGAATCAGACAGGAAGCCCATGGTGCCGCCTTTTTTCAGCTTGCGGCTGCCGACGTTAGAGGTCATGATGATCACAGTGTTTCTGAAGTCGACAGTGTGTCCCCAAGAGTCAGTCAGGCGTCCATCATCCAGAACCTGGAGAAGGAGGCTGAAGACGTCAGGGTGGGCTTTTTCGATTTCGTCGAGAAGCACAACCGAGTAAGGGCGCTGACGGACTTTCTCGGTGAGCTGTCCGCCCTCTTCGTAACCGACGTATCCCGGAGGCGCGCCGAGAAGGCGGCTGACGGAATACTTTTCCATGTACTCGCTCATGTCGATGCGGATGAGAGCATCTTCATTGCCGAACATGAATGAAGCGAGAGCTTTGGCCAGCTCGGTTTTACCGACACCGGTGGGGCCGAGGAAGATGAATGAGGCGGTGGGTCGGTTGGGGTCTTTCAGGCCGGCACGGGCGCGACGTATGGCCCGGGCGATGGCGCTGATGGCTTCTTTCTGACTGACCACTCGTTTGCCAAGATCCTCTTCCATCTTGAGCAGCTTCTGCATTTCAGCTTCTTCCAGTTTGGCCACGGGAATACCGGTCCATTTGCTGACGATCTCGGCGATGTCATCGGAGGTAATCGTTATGGCGCTTTCCCGGTTGTTTTTTGCAGTTTGCCATTCGCGGGTCAGCTTTTCTTTTTCTGCGACAGCCTCGTCTCGTTCCAGTTTGACTTCCTGGCACTTTTCGAATTCATGCTGACTGGATAGAGAACGGAGTTCTTCGTCCAGTTCGACGATGCGCTTTTCGAGGTCTTTGATGCTGGAAGGTTTGTTGTTCAGCTTAAGACGAGCGCGGCTGCCTGCTTCGTCCACCACGTCGATGGCTTTGTCTGGAAGGAACCGCTCGGTGATGTATCGATCGCTGAGATGGACTGCCGCTTCGATGGCTTCATCGCTGATGACTACGCCGTGATGCTGCTCGTAGCGACTGCGCAGGCCATGCATGATCTGGACGGTTTGTTCCGCAGTGGGCGGCTCGACGGTAACGGTCTGGAAACGGCGCTCCAGGGCACCATCTTTCTCGATGTACTTGCGATACTCTTCCAGAGTGGTTGCGCCTATGCACTGGATCTCGCCGCGGCTGAGGGCAGGTTTGAGCATGTTGCTCGCATCGATCGCCCCTTCGGCGGCGCCGGCGCCAACCAGGGTGTGGAGCTCATCAATAAAGATGAGCACATCCTGGCTGCGACGGATTTCCTGCATGATGGCTTTCAGGCGTTCTTCGAACTGGCCACGGTATTTTGTGCCAGCGACGACGGCCGCCAGGTCCAGTGAGAGGAGCCGTTTATCCATGAGGATATCGGGCACGTCTTCGCTGATGATTTTCTGGGCGAGACCTTCTACGATAGCGGTTTTTCCGACCCCGGGTTCTCCGAGGAGAATTGGGTTGTTCTTGGTGCGGCGGCAGAGGATCTGCAGAATGCGTTCGATTTCATCCTCGCGCCCGATGACGGGGTCGAGTTTGGATTCGCGTGCAAGCTGGGTCAGATCCCGGCCGAAGGTATCCAGCGCCGGGGTTTTGGTTTTTTCTTGTGTGTCTTTGGATTTGGTTGTGGTTGTTGTCGAGTTGCTGCCGTCGATGACGTTTAGAACTTCGCGCTGAGCCTTGTTGAAATCCACGTTGAAATTTCGAAGACTGCGCGCAGCGACGGTGTTTTCTTCTTTGATCAGTCCGAGGAGCAAGTGCTCGGTTCCGATCCAGTTGTGTTTCATGTTCCGGGCAATTTCTTTGGTTGTCTCCAACACCTTCTTGGCTTCCGCATTAGGCGAAAACAGATTGATGTTGGGGCCTTTGCCTACCTCCAGCATTCGCTCGAGTTCTATTTTCAGATCTTCGAGGTCGACTTCCAGGTTGTGCAGAGTTTGCACAGCGAGGCCGTCTCCTTTGCGAATGATGCCCAGGAGATAGTGTTCAGGTCCGATATAATCATGCCCCAGGCGACCTGCTTCTGCCTTGCTGAGCTTGATGACTTCGCGCATTCCCGGGGTGTATGGTGTCTTGTCGTACACGGTGCCTAACCTCCTGGCTTGTTAGCCCTGCCTTATTATTATAAGCCGAACCGAGAGTTCACGAGGTGTTCGATTGGTCGCAATCCGGCCAGGGTGACAATTCCTAATGGCTGGTTTAGCGCCAGCCACATTGCCACAACGACGACCCCCGACTCAGGGGCCGGAATGATGGGGAACCGAAAGGGGTTTCAGTTCCAACCGGAGTTGAATCTTACTACATACTACAGCGGGTGTTACTCATTTTCGCGCCATTCTGCAAGCTGGAAATGCTTTGTAGCCAAATTGTGAAGACCAGATTGTGAAGAATGGTCTGTTTGCCCTAACCGGGAGCAATCCTTGTGCCGCTCAATACCCGGTCTGGTTGTAAGGATATAGCGTAATATGGAATGCTCATTAATTTTTGTTGCCCAAGGGGGGCGGGGGATGGAAAGCAGGGATGCAGAATCCCAAACGCCGCCGAGGGTAGCTTGTTACCAGTATGTCCAATGAAATCGCCATAACAGCCAAAAGTGAATCATCTGCCGCATCGCTTATTGAGCGAGGCCGTGAGGTTATCGAAGCCGAGATAGCAGCGCTTCATGCCATGGCCGGCCGAATGAGTTCGGAGTTTGAACGCGCCATTGAGGTTATCTTGAAGTGTACGGGCCGGGTGGCCCTTACCGGAATGGGCAAACATGGCCTGATCGCCCGGAAGGTGGCCGCGACGATGTCCAGCACAGGGACACCTGCTTTTTACATTCACCCGGGTGAGGCTCTGCATGGGGATTTGGGGATGATTCAGCCAGACGACGTGATTTTGGCCCTGTCCAATAGCGGGGGTACGTCTGAGGTGATTTCCTGCCTTCCGTATTTTAAACGCAATGGCAACACGGTTATCGCCATGACAGGAAACCTTTCCAGCCGGCTGGCTGCCGCGGCGGATATTGTTTTAGATATCCAGGTGGATCGGGAGGTCTGTCCGTTGAACCTGGCTCCGACGACATCAACCACGGCTGCCCTGGCCATGGGGGATGCGCTGGCGGTGGTGCTGCTGGAGCAGCGTGGATTTAAAGCGGACGATTTTGCGCTGCGGCACCCGAACGGGGCGCTGGGGCGTCAGTTTACCCGGGTGGTGGATCTGATGAAGCCAAACTCAAACCCTGTGGTGCATAAGGATGTGACGTTTGGCGAGGCTATTGCTGCGATCACGGCGGAAAAGCATGGTGCGGTTTCCATCGTGGATGATAGTGGCCGCCTGTGTGGAATTTTAACGGATGGAGATCTGCGCCGGGTGCTTCAGCGGGAGGCTTTGTCGGGGGAGCGGTCTGTTAATGATGTCATTAATCAGAATGTCGACGCCTTGATGACGCGCGACCCGATGCATATTACCGGGGGAGAACTGGCTAGTCATGCCCTGTCGGTAATGGAGGGTGGTCAGCGGAAGATCCTGGTTTTGCCGGTAGTGGATGCGGATGCGAAGCCGGTCGGGATGATTCATCTGCATGACCTGGTAGGGTAAGACCACGCCGGGGGGGAGACGCCTGCGCGATGTCGCGCAACACAATGTATAGAGCCATAGAGGATAGCAGATTTATCAGCGCGATTGTGGGCATTCTGTATCGGGCAAGATCGGCCCCGTTGACCAGCACATGACCCAGCATGCAGATCATGATGGCGGAAAACACGATGGCAAACTGTGTTCGTCCGATGATGCCGAGCCTGGAAAACAGCATTGCGTAAAGCGACAACACCAGAGAGATGCACGCTATGGCAGTGACTCTGCCGGGTCGCTTTCGGACTTGCTCGTCTATAGTGCGAAAAATCAAACCGGGGAAGTCCGAGTTAAATGCAGCCCCCTGGGTCTGGCTGTCTGCATAAATATAGGTGGCAAGACCAAGCCAGTACTCTTTCGAATTATCGGCTAATTTATGCAGGTATTGTGTGGGGTTTTTCAGAATGAGGTCGATGCTGAGGGACTTAAGTCGTTCTGTCGTCTCCCACGGGGGGATGCCCTGATTTTCCTGATACTCTACCACATCCCACCCGACGTTGAGGTGTTGCCCATGGTTTAGTTCATCAACGGCCATTCGCAGCATGTCTATCATGGCAGGGTCGGAGGAAGTCTCCACGGTTTCAATTTGATCGGATACCTGGTTCAGTAAAGCAACGCCGGTTATGTGAGAAATGGTGAACTTTCCCGTTTGTCGTTTCATTTCGAGACACCAGCACATGACCAAAGTCAGCGGCAAAACGAACATCACAGCGCCGGGTTTCCAGTGCTTCCTGATCTGGCCGGTGCGCCACCAGGCAAACGTGCAGAGCATTGCCGTAGCCGGAGCAAGGGGAAGAAAGGCGGGTCGAATCATTATGAGGCCGGTTGAAAAAATTGCATATAAGAGGGCGAGCCCGACGGAGGGCTTTTCGCAGAGTCGAACGGCGAGGGCGACGCTGACCACCAGGGTAAATTGCGTTAGACTTTCGGTGAGAACAGCGACTGACATGGCCATGGCGGGCCAGCTTAAAAAGAACAGGCAGGCGAGGGCACTGGCGACATAGCGCTGACGCAGAATCGAATAGGATATTGCATAGAGCAGCAAGGGAATTGCCGACGTAAAGATGACCTGTATGGCGGTAATATTCCATGGGGACATTGAACCTGTCGCCAATTTTACCGTGGCGAGAAAAAATGGATAGCCGGGCGTTCGGAAGGTGAAATTCTCCCAATGGCCCTGAAGGATATTTTCAGCGAGAGAAAGATACTGGTTCGAATCCTTAAAGACAAGCGGGTCGAGGTTTCGCAGCATAAGTGCACACGAAATGATAGAGAGCAGGATGACTGGAAAAGCTGGAGGTCCATGGTGTGTCAGGCGTGACCACAGGATTGATGTTCGTGGCACGACACCGCCCCTTGCTGGCATTAGAGAAAAATGGAGCGGGAGACGAGGCTCGAACTCGCGACATCAAGCTTGGAAGGCTAGTGCTCTACCAACTGAGCTACTCCCGCTCACA
>CAYUGQ010000129.1:0-7272 GCA_964444305.1 uncultured Candidatus Sumerlaeota bacterium | reverse complement strand
AGTTTGACACTGCCAAGATGGATATGGGGGCCATATCGTTCGTTGGAGAAAACTGGTGTGTTTGGCGGTATATTGTTTCTGATAAATGCGCCAGCTTCCCGCTGGTCGCCAAAAGCTTCTCGCTGTAAAACCAGAACTGCCATGCCGAAAAACGCCAGATAGAGAACAGACGCGAGTGTGATGATCCGGAAAGAAAGTGCGCGGCGTCTGCCGGGATCGGCCAGGCTCAAGCGTTCAAATCTAGCCATTCCCACTCCGCCCAAAGCGCAGACCATGGGAACCAGCGGCATCATATAACGATATTGAAAAGACCCAAACGCGGCATGGAGCGTCAGCAACATGACAGCGTAAAAGCCCCAAAGCACGGCTGCGGGCCGTGGATACCATATTAACGCCGACCGTCGGGCGAAGCCAAGACCTGCCAGGGCGAGGGCGAAAATGGGATAGCCGAGGTAATACGGGCTGATCAGGATGAAGCTCTCGAGCATGTTGGTCCAGGCGAAAAAGGTCGCCAGGGGAGTAGCGGCGGTTCGGGACGTAAACTGTCCGGCGTGCATTTGTTGATTAACAGAAACCCACCATACTGCCGCCCCGGCCATGGTCAGAGCGAGGGCCACAGAAAGCCACGGAATACGCCGCGAGCGAATGACATAGATTAGAAAAACCAAGGTAAGCAGCGGAGCCAGCAGGGCACCTTGATACCGTGCGAACCCTGCCAAACCTGCCAGCAGTGTCGCTCCCGCCAGCAGCCGCGCGCTATGCCGGCCTAGATCAACATCATTTGGTTGACCCTGCGTTGCCCCCCCACGCAAAGCAAACCATGATTCTGTAAGAAGCGCAAGAGCGCCAGTGCTCAACAGCAGGTAGAGGCTGTCGGTCATCACTCGAACAGACCAGCGCCATGGCATAGGGGATAATGTATATAATACTGCTGCAAAAATCCCGGCGGTGCGCGTTCCGCCCAGACGATTCCCCATCCAGAAAACCGGCCATACACACAAAGCGGCCGCCAGCAGGCTGACAATGCGGGCTGATTGTTCCAGCGTGAAACCGAAGACCGTCACCGCACGGGCGAGGAACTCATAAAGCGGCGGATAAATGCCCGCGCGCGTTTTCCAGCTCTGAAGCTGGAGGATTCCGTCCGTATATTCGCCCGTATTAATATTGAGGAACGCACCTTTTGCCAGGAGGTTTAGCAGGATAAACCCGACAATAACGGACCATACAGGGCGCGACGGTCTGGCAGTGGCAATGGTCATGGGAGGTTAGCTGACGGAAAACAGAGGTGCTGGCAATGTTTATTCGACAGAGCCGGGACTGATATAAAATGAGTCATGGGTGGAAAAAATCCAAAGGGTTGATTGTTCAAGCGTGTGATTTTTTAATTGGATAGAATGATGGCACTTTTTTCTTTCCATCGGCCGGATTATCGTGATTCTGGGGTCTTATGATGTTGAGTGTTCCTGAAGAAGAAAATGGAGTGGTTTCGCCGCGGGTCGGGACGGGGTCGCCGGCGACAGGCGTGGCGACCTTGGCGGAACCTATTTTAGAGGTCTGTAGCGTCAGCAGGCACTTCGGCGGCGTGAAGGCTGTCCGAGATGCGAATTTGACTCTTCTGCCGGGTGAAGTCACCAGCCTGATCGGTCCCAACGGGGCCGGGAAAACGACGCTGTTCAATGCCGTAACGGGAACGATCCCCGCATCCAGCGGAAAAATAATTTTTCGCCGCGATGGCGAAGAGGTGGAAATTCAAACCCGCAAGCCCGACAAAATCACCCGGTTGGGAATTGCGCGAACCTTTCAGAACATCCGGCTTTTCAGCGCTTTGTCAGTTTTGGATAACGTAAAAATTGGGTTTCACCCGCGCACCAAATCACGCGTGCTGGGAGCCTTGCTCAGGCCGCCAAAGACGCGCCGGGAAGAGCGAAATGTAGAGGCGGCCGCCATGAGCTGCCTCGCGTTTTGCGGGCTGACCGGGCTCGAAGACGAAATTGCGGGCAGTCTTCCTTACGGCCACCAGCGGCGGCTGGAGATCGCGCGAGCCCTGGCAACTTCACCCAGGCTGTTGTTGCTTGATGAGCCCGCTGCAGGAATGAACCCGTCGGAATCCGCCGAGTTGCTGAGCTTGATCCGGAAAATCTTAAAAAGCGGAATCAGCGTATTCCTCATCGAACATGATATGCGTGTTGTGATGCAGATATCGGATCGCATTTACGTCCTTGATCATGGAGAAGTTATCGCCAGTGGCGGCCCAGACGAGATCATGAACAACCCCCATGTAATCGAAGCATACCTGGGCAAAGAGGTGGAAAAGTGACAACGGTGAATCTTGCGCAGGATAGCAATGAAAAGACCGCGGGGAGCAAGCCGGATGCTGGATCGCCGAAGCGGGAAACGATGCTCGAAGTTAAACAGGTCGACGCCGGCTATGGCAATCTGCGCGTTTTAAAATCGGTCTCGTTTGATGTCGGCACCGGAGAAATTGTCACCCTCATTGGCAGCAACGGCGCCGGCAAGAGCACCATATTGAATACCCTGTGCGGCATCGTAAGGGCCCGGGCTGGCAGAATGGTGTTTAAGAAAAATGACATAACAAACTGTCAGGTCCACGAGATCGCCGCTATGGGCATGGCCCATGTGCCTGAAGGGCGAAAGCTTTTCACGGACATGACAATTCTTGAGAACCTCGAAATTGGCGCGTATATGCGTCGAGACAAAGACCAGATCAAAGCCGACATCGAAGCAGCCTATGAGCGATTTCCCATTCTTTATACTCGCCGCCATACGCGGGCCGGCAGCCTGAGCGGCGGCGAGCAGCAGATGTGCGCCATTGCGCGCGGCATGATGGCAAAGCCGTCAATCCTGCTTCTCGATGAACCATCCCTGGGCCTTAGCCCAAAACTGGTTCTGCAGATTTTCGATATCATCCAGGAAATTAATGACACCGGTACCACGGTGTTGCTGGTAGAACAAAATGCTCACATGGCCCTTTCCATTGCCCATCGCGGTTATGTGCTGACGACGGGCCAGGTCACTTTGACCGGCTCAGGTCAGGATTTGCTGGGCAACGAGGAAGTGAAAAAGCTGTATCTCGGCGAAATATAACAGGAATCAGCTCGTCGGTGAGTCGTCACACGTCGCGTCATTTCCTTTGTTTCTACGGGGAACATAGTGCCAGTCTGTAAGCACCGCGTGGTCCTTAAAAGGGCGCTTGAAATGCGAGGTTGCTTCGCCCTTTTACCGTTAATGCTTGCATCTGCTTTATTTAGCTCAAATCGTCTGCTCTATTACTAGACTTCCTGGCGAATTAGAGGACGCAGCAATCAATGAAACATTTTGGCAGCAACATCCAGTTTACGACTAACTTGCACTTGATGATGAAACACAAGGTGCAGGGGATTCTGTGGGATCTCTTAGCGTGGCTGGATACCGAGGAAGAGATTCAATCGGTTCGGGACATTTTATCATATATCCGGCTGTTTACCGATTTTGGAGACAATACTCAGGGGCGGCTTTTTCTCGAAAGCGTAAAGGAAATGAAGGTGCTCCGGCTGATTCTGCCGGAAATTGCATCCCGGCTGGTTAGCCGGGGCAAGGCAACGGGGGCGACGTGGCTGGAGGAGTTGGGGCTGCACATCCAGGAGTTGCATAAGAAGGATCCGCATCCGGGCGTTGGGCACGACCGGGATGGAGATGTGGATTAGCATTTCACTATTTCCTTGCCGCAAGGGTGAGGCGAAGCCACCTGTAATTGCATTATGCGATTGATTGTTGGCCTGGGCAATCCGGGCGCTCAGTATGAGTTTACACCCCATAACGTCGGCTTTCATGCCGTAGATACGCTGGCTCAGCGCCACAGTGGCACATGGGGCGTCGAACGCCGGTTCGAGGCCATGACCACCGATATTAACATCGGTGGCAAAAAGGTTACGTTGATGAAACCTTTAACGTACATGAACCTGAGCGGTCGCGCCGTGGCGGCTTGGCGTTCGAAAAATGGTGGCGAGCTGGATGAGCTGCTGGTGATCAGCGACGATATCCATCTGACCATGGGCCAATTGCGTCTTCGTCCTAACGGAAGTCATGGGGGTCAGAAAGGTCTTCAGTCCATGATCAACTCCCTCGGGTCCCTCGACTTCCCCCGCCTGCGAATAGGCATCCGCCCCACCGGTGGAGCTGTGGTTGATATGGTCAGCTATGTTCTGGCCCGAGTTCGCCCTGCTGATCGGCAGGTTTTTGAGCAAAGCTGGGATGATGCAGCCGACTGCGTGGAAGATGTCGTCAAGCTGGGCATAGAGCCGGCCATGAATCGCTACAACCGCAAGAACGGCTGAGTGCGAGACGCGGAATGTTAGAACCTGATTCCCAAACGGCTGCCATGGTTGAAGCCCTAAAGCTGGCTCATCTCTCTGCGGATGAAGACGAGGTGCCGGTAGGAGCTGTGGTGGTCATGACCGCCACCGGCGCAATCGTCGGGCGCGGGCGCGACCGCAAGATGTTGCAGAATGATCCCACCGCCCATGCGGAAATTCTCGCCATGCGCGAAGCCGCTCAGATGTTGGGGGACTGGCGGCTGGAAGGCTGCACTCTTGTCGTAACCCTCGAACCATGCCCCATGTGCGCCGGTGCGGCTATCATGGCCCGGGTGGACGGCGTAGTTTTTGGGGCGGAAAATCCCAAATTTGGTGCCATGGGCAGCCTCATTGATATCCAGGCAGACGTCTCTTGGAACCACCAGCTTCCTGTAGTTGGCGGGGTTATGGCTGAAGAATGCGGCAGGGTTTTAACGGATTATTTTCGCTTGAAGCGAAAGCGGAATTCTTAGAAGCCCGGCGAACTGTCCGCAGGGCGAATGATGCTGGGGTATCCCTGTAAACTATAGAGGAACGCCACACAAATGGCAGTCTGGTTTTTGTAGAAGGAATTCATGACCGTATTAGAAGCACCTCCACTTACCGAACTCCAACAGGAGATTCGCCGCCTGGCGCGGGAGAAAAATGCCGTCATCCTGGCCCATAACTACCAAGTGTCCGAAGTGCAGGATGTCGCCGACCACGTTGGGGACAGCCTCGGACTGTCACGTCTGGCGCAGGAAACCGAAGCCGATACTATCGTCTTTTGTGGCGTGCACTTTATGGCCGAAAGTGCGAAGGTTCTGAATCCGACCAAAAAAGTTCTTCTGCCTAATCTGGCAGCGGGATGTTCACTGGCTGATTCTATCACCCCCGAAAGTTTGCAGGATTGGAAAGACAAGTATCCTGACCACTTAGTGGTTACCTATGTCAATAGTACAGCCGCGGTCAAGGCCATGAGCTATATCTGCTGCACCAGCGCTAACGCCGCCAGTGTGGTGCGGCATGTTCCCAGCGATAAAATCCTGTTCACTCCTGACCGCAACCTCGCCCGCTGGGCGGCCGATCAGGTGCCGGAGAAAGATGTTGTTATTTATGACGGCTGTTGCCCGGTGCATGATGTTGGCCGTGGCTCTACCGTACAGAAAGTGCGAGACACCTATCCCGGCAGCGTTTTGATCGCCCACCCGGAATGCCGGCAGGATATCGTCGATATGGCCGATGCCGTCTGCAGCACGACGGGTATGCTCAATGCCGTTGCGGATTTTCCGGAAGCCAAGACCGTCCTCATTGCGACAGAGAACGGCATGCTTCACCAGTTGAAGAAGCGGTATCCCGATAAAGAGTTCGTCATCGCCGATGGCTGTCTCGGGTGTCGCCTGAACTGCCCTTACATGAAGAGCATCACTCTTGAAGATGTTGCCCGCAGTCTGCGGGAAGGTGTCCATGAGATCACTGTGCCGGACGATGTAGCCGATGGTGCCCGCCTGGCTCTGGAGCGGATGCTGGCAGTGCCGCGGGATAACTGATTCAGATTACTTAAATTCGACGATGGTGACTCCGCCTCCGCCCTCCTCGGGATTGGCATAGCGATAGGTTTTTACGATCGGGTTTGTCCGAAGGTATTCGTGCAGTGCTTTTCGCAGGGCTCCCGTACCCTGACCGTGCATGATCTTGATATTAGACAAACCCGCCGTCAGGGCTTCATCTATAAACTTATCGATGCGGTTTAAAGCCTCTTCCACCCGGTTGCCGTGCAGATCCAGAATGCTGTTGGCAAACTGAGGCCGCTTAAAGAAAATGCGGCGCTGATCATCGTCTTCGTCGACTTTCCGTGGAGCCAGACGTTCCAAATCTGATATGCGGATGTTAACGACAATCTTGCCCACGGCCACACGGGCCATGCCGCGGCCGGCATCCACCTGCTGAACGATACCTTCTTCGCGCAACGTGCGAACATGGACGCGGTCGCCCTCACTAAGCTGGCGGACGCCCTGCTTCAGGGGTGATTCCTCCCGCTCCGTTTTGCGGTCGACGGCTGCCTGTTCCTGTGCCCGGCGAATCGTTTCGCGGGTTTGAAGAACCTCGTCCTTGCTCGGCATCTTGGCAATGAGGCGTTCCACCTGTGCCCGCAGTTGCGCCAGCTCCCGATCTTTATCCTGAAGCATTTTGGTTCGAAAAGTGCGCTTGTCTTCGCGAAGCCGGGTGTTCATGTCATCCAGATCGGCCACGCGGGCTTCCGCCTCTTCCCGCAGACGCTGCGCTTCTTCCAGTTCCTCAGACAATGCCGCGTCTTTCCGCCGGAGACTCATCAGCAGTGCCGCTGCATCACCTTCCCCTTCCGGTCGCAGCGACCGAGCCCGCTCAAGAACCTCCGCCGGCAGGCCGGCATGTTCCGCCACCACGAGAGCTTCTGAAATACCAACCATGTCCAGGCTGAGCCGGTAAGTCGGACGACGGTCTGATCCGCTCAGGCTGAAGGATGCATTGCGTGCATGGGGGGTGTTGTGAGCCCAGTTTTTCAGAATTCCCAGATGGGAGGAGACAATCGTCAGCGCACCATGATCCACCAGATGCTCCAGGATCGCCACCGCCAGAGCGCCACCCTCCTCCGGATCGGTGGCGGTACCGAGCTCGTCCAGCAGCACCAGGCTGGCAGACCCCGCCGCTCTCAATATTTGGGCAATCCGCCGAATGTGAGCACTGAAGGTGGATTGTCCCTCCAAGATGTTCTGTTCGTCACCAATGTTTGCCAGTACGTTTTCGAACACGGGCATCCGGCTGCGGGGATTAAGCGGAGCCGGCAAAGCCGACTGAATCATAAGCGCTATCAGACCAATCGTTTTCAGGGCAGTCGTCTTGCCGCCGGCGTTCGGACCACTGATGATAAGAGCCCGGTCAACCGTATCCAGGCCAAGAT
>CAYUGQ010000128.1:0-7307 GCA_964444305.1 uncultured Candidatus Sumerlaeota bacterium | reverse complement strand
ATCCGCAAGATCCAGAGAGTAGACATAATGGCTGACGTCTGACTGGATGTTCATGTCAAACGAGGTGTCAATCGACGCCGTAGTGGTCAGTGTAGCCCGGGCCAACGCGCGAATGGGCTGATTCCCAATGTTAGAGAAGGCACCCGCGATATAAAGCAGATCTCCATCCAGAAGAAGCTCATGAATGCTGGCATCAGCATGAACCGCCGTGCTGGTCGATTGGACAACATCCGGTGTCGTATCCGGGTCAATCTCAACCATGGCGAGACGTTCCGCGCGAACCTGTCTTTCGAAATTGCTGAAGTTGTAAACCTGGAATCCCACGCGAGTGAAATCACCGGCGTAGTAGACACGATCTCCTGCAATTTCAATCGCCCGGACAGTATCGTTAGCTCCCGGCCGAAAATGTTGGTCCAAAGAGTAATCCCAGCCAAGGCCGGAATCCGGATTGAGCGTCAGACGGGCTATCCTGGCCATCGGTGTTGAATCCACAACGGTGAAAGTGCCGCCGATGTACATGTCATCTTCATGGAGTTTTATCGTATAGACCGCGTTGTTAGGCATAGCCGGCAACGGTGGCAGAAGCTGACCGGTGAGACTGTCAAACGCAGCCAGGTACTGCCGCGCATGATGAGGTCCGCCGAGCTGGTCCTGTATCAGCGTAAAATCGCCGGCGACAAAAGTAATTGTTCCGCTGACCTGAACATCATAAACTGTTCCATTGGTGCGAATCTGGTCAAGAACGAACGGGTTCAGGGGCGTGATTGTAAAGGACTGTAGCGCCGAATCCTGATGTCCATATTCATTGTATGCCCGCACAAACCACTCATATCCGCCTGAGAGCATAGGCAATGGGTGAGCCGGATTATCAAGAAGCTGCGTATCTGACGTCACGCTTCCAATTTTAGTAAAGCAGGGCAGTCCAGCGCTGCGCATGAACACTTCATAACCCAGCGCTCCTTCAACACCCTCCCAGCCATAAACCGGGGGTGGACTGCACAAAGGCAAATTATTGACCGGCCAAGTGGCCGTTGGCGCATCCAGAACGTTGAAATACATCGTCGTTCCCGGTGCACACGCCCCTTCGATGTCGATCCGGTAGGTATGAAGCCCAGGTAGCAATTCCATATCCAGCGGCAACGAAAAGTCCATGCCGATGGGGAAGCACAAAGAATTGGTAGTTCCCGGCGGGTATTGGTTGATCAGCGACGTCGTCACGCCACCATCGGTGGTTGATGTAAACTGGTCATCAATATAAACACTGAACGGAGCGCTCGTGCGACAATCCCATTCGGTCGCAAACCAAGACAGTGAACTCAGATATGACTCAATTGTCGGCAGATCACCATAAGAGGTCTCCAAGCCCACGGTCGTACACTCATCTGTCCACGGGCAGTCTGTCATCAGACTGGTATCATAATAACGCATCTCAGTCAATGCCCGAGGTGAAACCCCCACCGCTGGTTCAAAACAACGGCAGATGTCATAGCTGTCACTAGTGAACGGAGCCGCCAGGGTATTGCCAGCCGCATCCAGAATAACACCAGATGGATCTTCAATCAAAAGACTTAGAACTCCGGGCCCATTCTGATGAAACTGCTCATAATAGCCATGAACTTCCACAGTAAACGTCGTTGCAGACTCCCGACGAATCGTCGTTGTTGTCTGCGGATTATCACATGGCCCGCCGTTCCAGAAAACGCTTATACTGCTCTCAGTCAGAGTCGTTACGTTCTCAGAAAAACCGACCGTAAAGATTGCACTGCTCATGCAATCATCCACGTTCAGTGTTGCTGCCGTAACAAATGGCCGAACCTGGTCAATCGTGAAAGAAGTGTTTCCGCAGAGATTAGACAACACCACTGGAAGCGAAATGGGATTTCCTGCAATATCAGTAATGCTCGTCTCCGCATCAATGCCCACAGAAACGTACCCATTTCCCACGCTGTTGTCACCATAAACAAACGGAACTGTAGTGGTAGTATCACCAACGACCGAAACCGTCGTAATAAACTCCGTCGCCGTTGCCGCCCCGCCCACTGCCGCTACTTCTTCAATAGACGCCCCCGCGAAAGTCACTTGCGGGTCCAGCAGAACCTGAAGATCGGCGCTGGTCACCGAATCACTCGCCACCGGTTCATCAAAAGTCAGAAGGAACGATACCAGGCTGGCACTCGTAGGATCAACAGCGTCAGCCGGCTCCCGGGTCACACAAATAAGTCCCGGCCCCCGCTGATCGATATCATAACCCGACGGAGAACAAACGGCGGCTATATTTGCCTGGTTGCCCGCGGAGTCTGTAATTCCATTAAAATTATCCCAGGAAACTTCGATCCGGCCAATATCGCTGTTCGAAGTATCTTCAACAATACCAGTCACCTCAAGCACCCACGTCAGGCCGCCGTCACTGGTAACAGGGTCTTCAGCCGTAAAGCTCAGCAGGTCCGTACCAACAAAATTAAAGTTCCCTGACGAAACTCCGCTCACCGCTTCAGTGAAGCTCACCGAAAACCGAACAACATCACTATTGGTCGGCACCGCGGTATCCACCGGAAAGATTCCCAGTAAACAAGTAGCGTCAGGCGCAGCCTGGTCGATAACATAAATCGTCTCGCTACAATCGACCGGCACCAAATCGATAGGAGAGACCCCATTCGGCTCCGCAATACTTGCCGGGTTCTGCAAAGCAATTTGAACAGTCCCGTTCCCGGAAACCGACCCCACAGACACAATCCACTCTGCCGCTGGCTCCGCCCCTCCCATAGGCACCGCAGTAACGTCCGTAATAGCACCCGCCGGGCCGGTAGCCACAATGTTAGCATCTGTAATTCCGCCAACCGGAGCATTAAAGGTCAGGCCATAGCGAACCACTGTAGCCGATGTGGGACTTTCATCCAGCAAGCTAATGCAAAGCAACTGTGGCGCAATTTCATACGGATCACCAGAGGTGAAATCCCCTTGCAGCCAGTTTCCAGCCTCATCAACAATTCCAAAAGTATCAACTAAGTCCAGTGACAGCAACCCGGTGCCAGAAACGCTCGTCACTTCCACATGCCACGTTGTCGGATCGCTCGTTCCGGTCACCCCGGCGATAACACCCGTCGGCCCAATCCCCCCCAACGCAAAATTGTTCACCGACAATCCACTGACCGGCTCAGAAAAGACCACCTCAAAACTCACTGTTGTTGCAACCGTCGGCGATGGGTCCAGTGGCGAACTTGAAACCACAAACGGCCGAATCGTATCTACCAGATAAGTTTCCCCAGTCAAGGTCCCCACCAGATTCCCTGACGCTCCGGAAATTCCAGTCGGGTCAGTGAGGTTCGCCCCAAGCACTCCGTCCCCAGCCACGCCATCGGCCGTCAAAATCCAGTTAAAGTTGCCCGGTAACGACGTTACGCTCGCCAGGTTTGCCGTCACGCCTGTGGCCGCCAGCTCAAAATTCGCCGTCGAAACGCCGGTCACCGGCTCGTTAAAAGTCACCAGCCACGTGAGAGTCGTATTGTTTGTCAGACTGGATCCTGTAATCGACAGACCAGTAATCTGAACCTGCGCGTGAGCGCTTCCCCCACATAGAAACGTCGATAAAAGAAAAGCCAGGAGCATCAGTTTGCGAACTATCATCGTCTACCTCGAGCGTGATTCAACACTGGCAGGCAGATGCGCACACGACAACCACAGTTGGGCAGAAGGCACAGTGTCTCCCAGCTCATTTATTCTATAACATTTATGGTGATGTGGCGCGCTAAAATGACGGTCGTCAACCAGACACTGGTCTATGCACCCATTATGCTATAGCCGCCATCCACATAGATCACCTGTCCGGTAATCCCCGAGCCCCCGTCGCAGGCAAGGAAAAGCGCCGTTTGACCCAATTCCTGCGGGTTGCACGTTCTGCCAAGCGGGGCTTTCTCTTTATACAAATTAATCATCGTACTGAAGTCTGAAATGCCCCGTGCCGCCAGCGTCTGCACCGGCCCTGCGCTGATCGCATTTACGCGGATTTTCTGCTTGCCCAGCTCATGTGCCAGGTAACGGACCGTAGCCTCAAGAGCGGCCTTCGCCACACCCATCACGTTATAATTTGGATACACAGCCACAGATCCACGGAAGGTCATCGTAATAATACTGCCCCCTTCCTTCATCAAAGGCAGAGCCTCCCTCGTAACCGCAACCAGCGAATACACGCTGATGTCATGAGCAACCGCAAATGCCTCTCGAGTCGTCTCCACAAACGGTTCAGACAAAGACTCCCTGGGCGCAAAAGCGACGCTATGCAAAAGCAGATCAATCGAATCCGTATTACTGCGTACAAAATCAAAAAAGCTCTTAATTTCCTCGTCACTGCCAACATCACAGGGGGCCAGCAGCACATCATCACCAAAGGCCGAGGTCAGCTCCGCTACGTTATCTTTAAGGCGTTCGCCCTGGTAGCTGAAAATGAGTTTTGCACCGGCATCATGCCAAGCCTGAGCAATAGCCCATGCAATGCTGCGCTTGTTAGCAACGCCCAAAATGACGGCGGTTTTTCCTGATAGAGGTTTGTGAGACATAGTGGCCAGGCAATCTTCCGTGAACTTATAGGTTATCGAGCAAAAAAATGAACGATTTTGCAATCGCTCCAGTTTTGCCATATTTAAAAACTGTTAACAGCTTACACCAATATACCCTGACTACTTCGAAATTACTGTGCAAGTGCAAATTCTCATTTCTATCACCGGTATAACCTTCCGGGAAAATGACTGAAAAATATGAAATAATCGTTATCGGGGCGGGTCACGCCGGATGCGAAGCCGCCTTTGCCGCAGCTCGCATGGGCGCAAAGACCCTCCTGTTGACCATGAATCTGGATAACATCGCCCTGATGAGCTGCAATCCGGCCATGGGCGGCCTAGCGAAGGGCCATTTAATCCGCGAGATAGACGCCCTTGGCGGCGTCATGGGCATTGCCACAGACCAGAACGGCATCCAGTTTCGAATGCTCAACATGAGCAAAGGACCCGCGGTTCGCGCCCCGCGCGCCCAGTGTGATAAGCGCCGCTACAGTCAGTGGATGAAGCATTTTATCGAAAATGTTCCGAATCTTGAGGTCCTCCAGGGCACCGTAGAGCGTCTCATTCATACAACACTAAACGGGCGTCCCCGTGTAACTGGCGTCGAAATGGACTTTGGCACGCGTATCGACTGTGATGCCATGATCATTACCACCGGCACCTTCCTGGACGGTCTGGTCCATGTTGGTAATAAAACCTACTCCGCCGGCCGCGCCGGGGAAAAAAGCGCTGATGAACTATCCAAAAGTTTTCTCGACTTGGGACTTCAGACCGCACGTTTGAAAACCGGCACCCCCCCGCGTCTGGATAAACGCACCATCAACTGGGATATCCTGCAGGAGCAACCCGGCGACACCCCACCGCAGCCTTTCAGCTTCAGTACCCGCGAAATCCCCCTCCCTCAGATTTCCTGCCATATAACGTTCACCAACGAACAAACCCACGAAATCATCCGGCAAAACCTGGACCGCAGCGCGATGTATGGAGGCCACATTTCCAGCGTCGGGCCCCGCTATTGTCCCAGCATTGAAGACAAAATTGTGCGCTTTGCCGACAAAGACCGCCATCAGCTTTTCCTGGAGCCGGAAGGCCTCGATACTAACGAAGTTTATGCAAATGGCATAAGCACAAGTCTTCCAGAGGACGCCCAGCGCGCCCTCGTGGCAACTATTCCCGGTCTCGAAAATGCCAGGATAGTCCGCGTAGGCTATGCCATTGAATACACTTGTGTTCCACCATCTCAAATCAACTCAACTCTGTCCGTTAAAGACGTCGACGGCCTTTACCTGGCTGGTCAGATAAATGGCACCACAGGTTACGAAGAGGCCGGAGCCCAGGGGCTCGTCGCCGCCGTTAATGCCGTTCAGGAACTTCGCGGAAAAGATCCGTTTTTCCTTGGCAGGAACGAAGCCTATATAGGTGTTCTCCTTGACGACCTGGTCACCAAAGACCATCGCGAACCCTACCGCATGTTCACCAGCCGCGCCGAGTATCGACTTCTTCTCCGACAGGATAACGCCGACCTTCGTCTGGCTGACTATGCCTGGAGCCTGGGCCTTATCACAAAAGAGCAGTTTCACCAGTTTGAACAATACCGTGGCGCAATCAACGGCGAATTGACTCGCCTGAAAAACACATCTCTCAAGAAAGCCGACGTCGCGCCGGAGCTGGTAACCGAATTCGGACTTGATCGTCTTGAATCCGGAATCAAGCTCTCTCAGCTTCTTGCCCGGCCCGAGGTGACCTATCATGATCTGGTTCGCATGGGAGTTGCCGCAGAAGGTCTTTCTGGCGACCTGGACGATTTCGAACAACAGCGGGCTATTGAGCAGGTAGAACTCGCCACCAAATACGAAGGTTACATTAATCGCCAGCAGGCCCAGATTAATCGCGATGCCAAACTCGAAAATATGCGTCTCCCACAGGATCTCGACTATGACGCCATGACCGGCCTGCGGAGCGAAGCCCGACAGAAACTTGCCACCATGCGACCGGAAACCATAGGGCAGGCCAGTCGCATTGCCGGCGTTAACCCGGCCGATATCTCTGTGATTCTGATTAATATTAAAGCTCGTCAAGCCGCGTAATGATCGGGTTGAGTCAGCACATCCCCAGTTTCCAGCAGGGGGCGGCGGTTCTATTATGTCCATAACCGTCCAAGAACCTCACTGTCAGTGGTGGGGGATAACTAATTATGAAGACGCCCTCGCTCGTATGGAACGCGCTCACAGCGATGCCATCAGTCGCCGGAATACCAGTGATTCGTCTGCCGATCAATTCTTCTACCTCGAACATCCACCCGTCATAACTTACGGCCGGGCTACCCCGGCTGAAGAACTCCAGCTTGGCGCGTCAGATATTCCGCGCCTGGCCGTACCTCGCGGCGGTCTCGCCACTTATCACGCGCCCGGCCAGCTTGTTGGCTATATTGTGCTCGATCTTGCCAGGCGCAGCGGTGCCAACCCTGATATCCACGCCTACCTGCGTGCAATTGAACAGGGACTTATCGACTTCTCTGCTGCAGAGTTTAATCTGGAAACTACCCGCCGCGAAGGATTTACCGGTCTATGGACCCTACCAGAAGAGGAGTGGCCCGGTCGGAAACTGGCCAGCATCGGTGTATCTGCCCGTAAATGGGTGACCTCTCATGGCTTTGCGTTGAACATCCACCCCGACATGCGCGGGTTTGATGCGATCGTCCCTTGCGGCATCACAGACGCTCTCATGACCAGCATTGAAGCAGAATTAAAACGT
>CAYUGQ010000127.1:0-7319 GCA_964444305.1 uncultured Candidatus Sumerlaeota bacterium | reverse complement strand
CCCGGGAACAAAACACTTCCGCCGTAAACTCCGTATGCGCCCGCTCGCGCGCCCCTTCCGAAAGTTTGCTCCGCAGATCTTTATTACTTAAAATCATGGTCAAAGCCGAAGCCAGCTCCGACGGGCTTTCCGGCGGAACAGTGATCCCGCTCTTGCCGGACTGATTAACAAACGGCACTCCCGATTTAATATTACAGCTAACCACCGGTGTACCGCACGCCATGGCTTCCACTTGACTCAGACCAAACGCTTCGCTCCGCAGATGGCTTGGCATGCAAAAGACATCCGACGCATGATACCACGCCACCTTTTCCTGCTCCGATATATCGCCAAGAAACCGAACCCGGTCAGCCACACCCAGCCTCGCCGCCTGCTCCTTTAGTTCAGCCTCTACCGGCCCGGTTCCCGCCAGAACAACAAACCCGGGGATATCTCGCGCAGCTTCAACCAGGAAATGCAGCCCTTTATAATACCGAAGCCGCCCCACAAAAAGCGTCAAAGGCTCCCCTCCATACTCCGCCTTTATTTCCCGCGCTCGCTCTGAAATCTCCGGACTTTCCCGCAGATAATCCATGCGAATCCCCAGCGGCACCACCTCACACCTGGCTTCATGCCGCTGAAGCCATTTGCTCGACCGCATATAATTTGGCGAAGTCGGCATGATCACCTCACACCGAGCCATCTGCCAGTTCTGCAAATGCCCATACACCGCCATGGCCCACCGCTGGCGCACCACATCACTATGATAGGTCATCACACAAGGCACCGCCGGACGTGACAAAAACCGCGCCAGGTCGCCCGTAGGGTTCGGATGATGAAAGTGAAGGACATCTGCCCGCTGCGCCTCTCGCCCCAAGGCAGAAATAAAAGCCGGACTGATCGGAGCACTGGCTGCACGCCCCCACTCGTTCACCTTCACCACCCGCACGCCGTTAACCTCTTTCACTGAAGACTCCCGGCTGGTGGAATTCACCAGAACAGATACATCAAACTCATCCAGACATCCCTCCGCCAGCACGTTTATTGTCAGCTCCACCCCTCCCATCACCGGCGGATAATAGTCCTTGTACACGTGCAGCACCCGCGGCTTTCCTGACCTGTTCATCTCCGCATCCGCAAATTTAATGTCCCGCCCTGTCACTTTCATTGCTTATAATAAAGCAGACATTTTACCCGGCCGCGCAACGGTAATTGCTTGTCTTGCCGCGATGGGTCATGTCTTATTAAATTCTGGTACTCAAACAGACGGTATTGAGGATACTGCAGGTGTCTGATTTCATACTGATATGGCTGGCGGCAGGATTATCCGGACTGCTGATTATCTGGGGAATGAATGTCCCTGCCCGCCACCGGACACCGGTCACCTTTGGACTGATGGCTCTCATTTTTGTATTCGCCGTTCTTGCCCAGACCTATCAGCAGGCCGTCGAGGAAGGAGAACGAAATTTTCCGCCTCGCGCACTCATGGAAATCGAAGGCTCAAGTCTGCGCGAAGCCGTATCAAATCTGGCCATGAGGCCTGGGGCGCTGCTTGATGACCCTTCAAGCTACATATTGCAAATCATCACCAGCTCTTTCACCCATCACGGCTGGTTACCCCTAATCTTGAACCTCTGGTTTATCGGAGTTTTCGGCCATGCCCTTGAAGGGCTCATTGGAAGTCTGAGGTTCGCCCTGATCGCCGCATGCTCCCTGCTTCTGCCGGCCATTCTGGACGGACTGATTCCAGTTTTTCAGATCGCAGAGTTTACCGGCGGAGCCAGTGGTCTCGTCTACGGAATCCTCGCCGCCGTTCTCATCAGAATGCCGCGGGCGAAAGTCCACGTTGCGTTCAACACCTCACCAGAATTCTGGGCGGCCATCCTGCTACTCCTGGGACCCATGACTTTCATCGCCATGCACGCAAACGTGCTGCTGGTCCAAATTGTCATCATAATCGGATTTGCCGCCGCATTCTACACCGTGCAACCAGTCTTCAGCAGTTCCAGCCTCTCGGTCTTGGCAGCCATCATATATAAACTTATTATCGATGTCGCGCTACTCTGGCCGCTAACCAACGCGGTAATCGGCAACTCCCCATGGCGGATTATGGGCGGAGCCGCCGTGGGCGCCCTGGCGGCTTTAGCCTGTTGCGGAGTCCGAGGATTCAATGAAATGTGGGGCGAGCAATCTATCTTAAAAGCACCCCGTACAAGGTCGCGATCTCGCTCTGCAAAGCAGGTCCGGAAAGCCGCCCAATATGACGAGGAATCCGCGCGCAATTTCCTGGGCCAGCGCGTCTTTATTGCCGATGCGGCCGCCGTGGTTGATTTCTACAGCAACGTCGTCATGGAAAAATTTCCGGCCATGGTACTTCCGCCCCAGGAGCAGCTCAGCCTCGCGCGGCTCCTGCATTCGAAATTCCGCGAGCGGGAAGCCCTCCACGCTTACGAAGCCTACCTGCGCACTTATACCGTTGATTACGAACGCTGGACTGTCTGGCTGACTGCCGCCGAACTACTGCGAAAAGTGGACCCTGATCGCACCGAAGATGCCCGCCATTATCTGACCACGTTCATGGAAAACACCGCCATCATGATGCGGGACCGCATGGAAGCCGAGCGCCTGTTAAAGGAACTTCCTCCGGAAGAGAAAAAGAAAGAAAAAAAAGCAAAGCCCGATTCAGAACCAAAAACCGCCACACCCGGTTCCGAATATACGGGGCTGAAAAATCTGCCCGCCACGAAACGCCGGGTGAGCAGCAGTTCCTCAGATATATCCGCCGATACCGTCATGATGCCACGCCTGACCCCAACCTGCTTTGCCGTAGTGGACGGCGTCCCGCAGGATGAAATACGTCGCTCCCGCCCTTCGCAACAAACCGACACTTCATCCGGTGATTCACTGCCCTCCTTCTGGGTACGGCACCCCATGCGGACCAGGCCTGATACCAGCAAAGAAAACGTCCTGCCCCTTAAAATTAAACACACTTGGGATCATGCCGCACAACCCAGCGGCGCGTATGGTGTAGACAAGCCCGGCACTGCCCCGCGACCACGCGCGGGAAGCCGGATGGCCCAGGTTGAAGCCATCAAAAGCAGCACCTATGCGGCAAGGGATTCAACCAAAAGAATCCGGGCAATCGGTGGTGAGAATCAACCCAGCAGAATCCCGACGAACTATGGCGGAGTCACCGATCAGGCCCCGGACGCGCCTCGGCCAAAACTGCGCCTCCGCCGCGAAAAGGAAAAAGAAGAGGGGAGTGGTGCCGGCGGAGGGACTTGAACCCCCACGGGTCGCCCCGCCAGATCCTAAGTCTGGTGCGTCTGCCAATTCCGCCACGCCGGCCCGGGAATCACAAACATGAAGACCATGTCTGTGAAATGCAAAAGACTATACGTAATCGATTACCGGTCTATTCCACTTCCAATGTTCATCAGTCAGAATAGAGCAGGCAACCACTGCTTACGCCACGTTAACCGGCAAATCAGTAGCCGTCGGATCCTCATTCACAGAGCGCAACAGCCCCTTCACGATCAGGATAAAGAAGCCCGTTAAAATCAAATTTAAGGCCAGCGAAAGAAACGCCACCGTCACAAATGTCCCCTGGATGCCATAGCTCAAAGAAACCGCCAGTACACCCGCGCCCACTTCTCCCCGTGGAAACATGGCCACCGCCACCGCAAATCGCTCCGTAAGTGTAGCCTGTTTCCGATAACAAAAGACCACGAACATTTTTCCAAGGTTAGCCAGGATGGTCACCATCAACACATGGAAAATCAACTGGCCCAGCGTGATATCCAGCTTAATCGTTGCCGCTTCTCCAAACGCCGCAGGCAACGAGAGCCCCACCAGGAAAAGAAATCCACACGATATAACAAAACCGGCAGTCTCCTCAGGGCTCGTTCCGGGAGGGTCTTCACCTGGTACAATAACCGGCTCGTGCGGATGCTGCTTGATCATACAACCCAGCAGAAACGCCGGCAAAAGAACCTCGATTTGCAGTCCGACATTCGTAGCCGGATCCCGCGTGCCATAATACAGCATCTCAAAAAGCAACGTAATGGCAAACGCATAAAACAACACCCAGCCCCACGATTGCGGGATATTAAGTTTTCGCCAGAACATCCATGTCAACACGAACAGCGCCACGATAACCGCCAGGATCCCCCCTAATTGCCAGGCCATGCCCACAATCAGCATTTTCAACGGGATCATGAAAAGGACCGTATCCAGATCGTCAAAGATCGCCAGGATTCGCGTCTTTTTAAACGTCCAGGTGTGAGCCAGACCAGCCGCCGCCAGCATCGTAAACAGCACACCCGCCGAAGTAGGTGCCGCAAATCGGCTCGCCAGTAAAATCTCCACCAAGGCCGGATGACCGGAATACGTCACCTCCGGCTTTAAAAATATCCAAAAGTAAATTGCACAAAAAACCCAGGGAAAACCCGCCGCCGTTGCGGCCACCACATAGTCCCAGCCATAGTCTCGCGGCCGCCCGCCACCCAGATCAAACTCCCGGCCCACCTCGATCATAATATAGGCCAGCAAAGCCATGGTCATGAAATGCCTGGTATGATTCGCCCACTCCGGCAAAGCTCCTAAATAATACGGGACCAGTTGTGAGGATATAAGGCCAAGAATCAGGAGAACTGTTAACCAAATAATACGCTGCACTCGCTAAACCATCCTTACTTCAAATCTAAGGGATCGGAAAAACTGACCCACCGGTTTTGAAAACCTTCATGGTTTCAATCCGATTTTTCCGATTCTTAATCGTAAGGCAAACTGAACGCAGTTAGAAAGTAAAAGCGCTGCGGCGCGAAAGGCGGACTACCCGTTTAATGCTTTTCGACAACTTCTTTAGCTAAAACCTGACGCGGTCGTTGCCCCTCGGGATACTCCCCAGTAAAGCAGGCATTACAATAGGTCATCGTCTTCGGCATAACCTTATACAGGCCCTCGGTGCTGATAAAACCCAGGCTGTCCACGCCGATATAATCCGCCATTTCTTGCACGCTGGGATGAGTCACCGCCAGCAGGGTATTTGGCTCAGGCGTGTCAATGCCAAAAAAGCAGGGGTTTCGCCAGGGCGGCGCCGTCACCCGGAAATGAATCTCCCGGGCCCCCGCTTCGCGGATCATATTAACGATTTTCTTACTGGTGGTGCCACGCACGATGGAGTCGTCAACCACCACAACGCTCTTGCCCTGAAGCACACTACGCACCGCATTATACTTAATCCTGGCACCAAAATCCCGAATGGCCTGGTTCGGCTCAATAAACGTCCGACCCACATAATGACTGCGCACCAGGCCAATATCATACGGAACCCCGGACTTGCGCGCATATCCGATCGCCGCCGGAACGCTACTGTCAGGCACCGCAATCACCACATCCGCATCAGCCGGATGCTCCACCGCCAGTTCTTCACCAAGCCGGTTACGAAGCTCGCCCACCGAGCGACCATACTGCGCCACGCTGTCCGGGCGCGAAAAATAGATGTACTCAAACACACACATCGAAACCGGCTCATCCGCAAACGGCCGGCTCGACTTCGCCACCCCGTCCGAAAACGTAATCATTTCCCCCGGAGCCAGCTCACGCAAGTACTGCGCATTGATAATATCAAAAGCACAGCTCTCGCTCGCCACCACATATCCATCGCCCAGCTTACCGATACAAAGCGGACGAAACCCTCGCGGATCTCGCACCGCAAACAGCTTGTCCTCCCGGGCAATCACCATGGAATAAGCGCCTTTCAGCTTCGACAAAGACTGCACCAGCGCTTCTTCAAAACTGTTCGAGCCATTCTGAGCCACCAGGTGAATCAAAACTTCCGTATCGGTCGTCCCCTGAAAAATAGCCCCCTTCAGTTCCAACTCCCGCCGCAATTCATCCGCATTGGTCAGGTTGCCATTATGAGCAACCGCCATCGTGCCACCAAAGAACTTGGCTACAATCGGCTGGGCATTATTGGCACTGGATGCCCCCGTTGTAGAGTAACGCACATGCCCGATAGCGCTGGATCCCGGAAGAGAATCAAGCACCTGCGGCGTAAAAACATCGTTTACCAGCCCCGCACCTTTGGCCGTATACAGACGAGATCCATCCGAGCTGACAATTCCGGCGCTTTCCTGACCACGATGTTGCAGCGCATACAGCGCCAGATAAGCCAGCTTTGCAGCCTCAGGTGCATTATAGACAGCCGCTACACCGCACTCCTCACCTGGCATTTCAGAAAGATGGTGATCGGTCATCACAGACATTTGATCCACCTGCACTTACAGTAAAAAATAGACATCCCTGTCCCGGGATTTAAGGGCTGGGATGTAAGTCTGGCTACACGCGCCCGGGGAGAAAACTTGCACGTTTCCACTAAAAAAATTCAGTTATGAAGGATTGATGTCGTCCCAGCGCGGATCACCCTCCTGAAGGTCCGTTGGAAGAAGAACCGTAAACGTGCTCCCCACGTTTTCTTCGCTTTCCAGCGTAATCAGGCCCCCCATCATACTGGCAAAGCGCTGGCTGAGAGCCAGGCCCAGCCCTGTCCCACCATAATTCCGCGTCGCTGAAGGATCCGCCTGGCTAAACTCTTTAAATAAAACCGTCAGTTCCGAAGCCGGAATCCCAATACCCGTATCCCTGACAGCGATGCTGATCCATTCCCGGCCATCATCCCGCTCCAGACGGTCGCAGATCAGCTCAATCTCACCATTCTCTGTAAACTTGCAAGCGTTGCTCAGCAAATTCAATAGGATCTGGCGCAGCTTCACCGGATCAATCACACAAAGGCCAAGATCCGATTTGCTCGTAACAAACAGGTTGTTGTTCTGTTGCATCGCAAGGCCACGAACCGACTTCACAACACTGTCCAGCACCGGAAGCAACTCCACCCGCTCCATCGAAAGCTTCATTTTTCCCGCTTCAATCTTGGCCATATCCAGCACATCGTCAATCAGGCTCAGCAGGTGGCGGCCCGCGACAATGATTCGATCCGCATCTTTGCGCAGTTCATCATTACCATCGCCCAGTTCCTCCTCCATCATCTCCGCATAGCCCAGGATAGCGTTTAATGGCGTGCGAAACTCATGACTCATGTTCGCCAAAAACAGACTCTTCGCCTGGCTGGCCTCCACCGCACGGTCGCGAGCATCCGCCAGCGCCTGGTTCGCCGCCTTCAATGTGGCTTCCGCCTGCAGGCGGTCCTCAATCTCCGTGGCAATACCCAGCCACTTCTCGATAGTACCATCCGCCCGCAGCAAGGCCTCCGCCCGCACGATGTGATACCGCCAGGTAGAATCGCTTCCCCGAAACAGCCGGAACTCCAGTTCGAACGG
>CAYUGQ010000126.1:0-7364 GCA_964444305.1 uncultured Candidatus Sumerlaeota bacterium | reverse complement strand
CCCAGACCCTGCGCATGGTGCTCACCTATCCAGATGAAGCCTTCAACTACACGGAAAACACCTACCTGCAGGCCTTTAGAGTAGCACCGGAAGTAAAAGCCGCCTATGCAGATATCGTTCGCCAGCTTCTAAAACCAAACATAAATTTTGACGCTAAAAAGACTGATGAACACCTCGAAGATGCCTTGGCCGCCATCCAGCCTCAGAAGGTTTATGAAGCCGGCACCACCGTAATCAGGCCTGGACAGACCGCAACAAAAGACGACGTGGCCGCCCTGACCCTCCTTGCCCAGCGTGAACAACAAAACGATTTTCTCCGCCTCATCGGTGGATCAATTGTCGTCCTTATGGCCATCACGTTCACCGGCCTGTATGCCCGGCGCTTTAATCATCACATGCACTTCAACCCCCGCACCGTTCTCATGGTTGCCCTTCCCGTCGTGCTGGCCGTATCTCTCGGCCGCGTCATCATCAATCTCGGCGGCGGCATGCTCCTGGGCGGCTTTGCCATGCCCGCCGGAATGGTGGGAATTCTCACGATGATGCTCTTCGATGAACGCTTCGCCATCGTCCTCACCACCATGGCCTGCGGCCTGTTCGCCGTAGCCACCGGCCTCAGTTTTCCCTACATGCTCATCGGCGTCGTCGGGGGCTACACCGCCATCGCCAGCCTCCGCAATCTCAGCGAACGCCGCGAAGTGCTCTACACCGGCCTTTATATCGCCCTGGCCAATTGCCTCATCGCCCTGGCCATCGGCCTTGTCATGAACCCCGCCCGCCCCGAACTCGGTGCCGGCATGGTCGCCGCCGTCGTCAATGGTTTCGTCTGTTACATGCTCGCCGTAGCCGCCCTCCCCGTCTTTGAAAACATCTTTCAGGTCACCACAGATGTCCGCCTCCTTGAGCTCACCGGCGGCAACCACAAACTCCTCCAGATCATGGAAGAAAAAGCCCCCGGCTCTCTCCACCACAGCATGAACGTCGCCAGCCTCGCCGAGGCCGCCGCCGAAGCCGTCAACGCCCACTACCTCCTCGTCCGCGCCGGAGCCTACTTTCACGACATCGGCAAAATGCTCAAACCCACCTACTTCACGGAAAACCAGACCACCCCCGAACAAAAACTCGTCCACACCCGCCTCTCTCCCGCCATGAGCACTCTCATCATCAAAAACCACGTCAAAGAAGGCATCGAACTCGCCCGCCAGTACCGCCTCCCCGAGCGCGTCATCGAGTTTATCCCCGAACACCACGGCACGACCCTAATCAAATACTTCTATGTCCAGGCCCTGAAAAAAGCCGAACAGGACGGTTCCGACGAAATCATCAGCGAAGACGAATACCGCTACCCCGGACCCAAACCCCGCAGCGTCGAAACCGCCATTCTCATGCTTGCCGACTCCGTCGAAGCCATCGCCACATCACGCTTTGCCGGACGCCAGCCCGATGAAACCGAAATCCGCCGCGCCGTCCACGAAGCCGTAAACGAAAAATACGAGGACCGCCAACTCAGCAACAGTCCCCTCACCTTCCGCGATCTCGAAGTCATCAAAGACGCCTTTGTCCGCGTCCTCCAAAATCGCTTCCATCAACGCATAAAATATCCAGCCATGCCGCCCAAAACCGGGCAGGGAACCGGAAGTGCCCAAAGCCAGGCCCACGCCGAAGCTTCAAAAACTCCCCAAACAACAGCCTCCCGCAAGCCCGCTTCCACCCTATAAAATTTACCAACCTTCCCGCGTACTCAAATTATCGGCACCGCCCCCATCTCTGTACGCGAACCCATAAATCCAAAACCGTATGCATCCAGACAACCCGCCCAAATAATACAGCGCCACAACATATTGATTTCGCTTGCTTTGGCACAAATCCTGTATATCTCTCAGTTTCAGACGCGTCGACAATTCATCCCTTCCGCCTGAGAGGTTCACAGGGGCCTTCAGGTGGCTTAAGTGTATTTCATCTTAATTTGCAGCTTAGCCCTTAGTGAAGGTTCGTCATTCTGTCCTGCACCCCATTTGTTTCTGTTCCGTGGTAAAGCACCATATTCTTACATCCATAGGGTGGCCTGCACCCTTTGAACATAGCATAATGATGTTTTGCGGCCGAACAGGGAAAGTGATCGTCTAATGCTCAAAAATTGTGTCAAAACCGCAGCCCTCCTGTTTGCTATTCTTCCCAGCCTCCCAGCTCAAGGCCAAACCCAGGTCGTAGCCGTCGTCGAAGATTTCGAAAGCTACTTGGAAGGCAACTTAGGCAACTGGCAAGTCACTAACACTAACAATGTCACCGTTGATCTCGGCCTGAACCTCACCGGTGCCATCCAGGGCAATCAGGATATCAGGCAACTCGCCAGCGTCACCCTCGGCTCATCATCCTACCGAATCGTTAATAGTTCGCTCTCCGTGCCCGTACCTGAAACGGCAGATCGATTCGTTTTTTCCATGCGAGCCATAGCCAACGTAAACCTAAGTAGAAGCTTGACTGTCGTCATTAACACCAACGACGGAACCCATACGGCACCAAATATCAACCTCGCCTTAATCAACCTCGTTGGCGGCGCGAACATCGGGGCTAATCTCTCCAGCTTCTCCCCGCCCATCTCCCCCGGCGGCGACACCACCATTAATGGTATAGAACTCCGCTTCAGCAACACTGCAATCCTTGGTATCAATCTTGACGAACACATCGATTACCTGCGCCTTACCCGCGACATCTCCTCCGTCAACGACTGGAACCTGTACTAATTATCCACCTTATCTAATAAAGCCGCACCCGGGTATCGACGCGTCTGCCTCACCGGGTGCGGCATTTTCATTATCAACCCAAACCTAAATCCTCATACAACGCGGTCATCGCCACATCAATCCGACGCTGATGCTTCGGTTCGCCCGGCAGGCCGTTAAAAATAATCGCCCCGCAAAGCCCATGCTCCGGGTCCCCGAAACCTCCGCTGCTCTGCATCCCCCCATGGCCAAATGTCCCCTCACTCGCGTGCTTGCCATAACCATAAGGATTCGCCAGCGCACCATACTTCGCCGAATTAATCAAAAAACCAAGCCCCCAGTCCACCACCTGACCAAACGTATAATCCTTCAGCCCTTCCCGCCGGCGAGACGTCATCTCCTCCACCGTCTCTCGTCGCAATAGGCTCTCACCCTCCGCCGTCTTTCCACCCGCCAGCAGACACTCATAAATCCGCACAAGATCGGCCACGCAACCCATAGCGCCCCCGCCCGGGTTTCGCGCCGCCGCGCGCCGGCCATCATCCCCCAGCCACGGCCCCGGCTGCCGGCGTCCTCCCTCAGGTTTATCAGCCGCCGCCAGCGCCTCTGGCCGCAGATCCATCTTGTCCTGCGCCGCCCCGTTCGTGTCATGCAGCACCGCAATCTCCCCCCGATCCACACCCGCCAGCCATTCCTCCTCCGGCAAACCAATCGAAGCCGAGTGGCACCCCAGCGGCACCAAAACCTCATCCTTCACAAAATCATGATTGTCCCGCCCCGACACCCGCTCCACGATTTCCTCCAGCAGATACCACCCCGACTGCGGATCATACGCCGCAAACTCTCCCGCCCTCGCCCCCTTCATCATCGGTGCATCACAAATCGCCGCCACCACCTCCTCCCGCGACCACCGCGACCAATCCAAACGCGGCGGCTTAAACCCATGCGCCTGCATCAGCACATGCTCAATCGTCACATCATCCTTCCCATGCCGCTCAAAACCCGGGATATACTCCGCAATTCGATCCTCAAACCGCAGCCGCCCTCGATCTCTCAGAATCCCCATCGCCATAGCCGTCAAAGGTTTCCCCGCACTCAACCACAGCAGCCGGTGATCCATCCGTAAATCCACGGAAGGCCACAGACCGGCGCGCCCCACCGCAAAATCCGCCACCACCTCTCCCCCCCGCCGCACATGCACCACCGCACCCAAATGCAGCCCAATCTCCATCCCCTCCTCAATAACACCCCGCAACCGCGCAAAATCCGTCATCAAAAAACCTCAGCAAATCGTCATCAAAATTTAATCCCCACACAGACCCCTCAATAAACTCCACCCAAAAACAAGATTAAAACCCGGCAGCAACCCTCAAACGCTTTCAGACCACAGCCGCGCCCCCATTAACGCTCCACCGTGACATCCACCGTCTGCCGACCCCACTGCCTGGTATCCCCATGACTGTTTAAGAAAATATCAATCCGGTTCGGCCCCTTAATCGCGCCGCCGCGATCACCCACCACGCCCCATCCCCAACCCGGCACATACATCCGCGTCCCAAAAGGATAATAGCGCGTATCTGCCGCAATCGTCCCCATCCGCGACTTCGCCCGCCACGGAAAAACGACCTTGCCCGGCACCGTCCACGGTCGCTTCACGCTTTCCGTCGACAAAAGCCCCGCCCGAGGCTCCACCAGCCGCCCCCCGCTCGCCGTCTTCCCCGTATACCGCCGTCCGGACGCATCAGTATACCGGTTCCAATGGTCCAGCTTGAGAAACTTCCAGCTCCCCCGGTGATACCCATTACACTCCCCGCAATCGCAATAAGCCGTCACCTCCATTCGGACCGTCTGGCGCGCCACCGCCTCACACCCCCCCCAAGCCAAAGCCCCGCAACCACCGCCCCACGAACCAGCCACACACAAGAAAACCCAAATAGATCACGCATCAACATGCTCACCGCTCCACAGGAAAATGATCCGGCATCAACCAATCTGCATCGGTTAAATTAATCCCCTGCCATTCCCCCGCGCCACTGGCAAGAAAACTTTCCCCCACAAAAAAAGCCCTCCAAATTTGGAGGGCCAGTTAAAGCTTCTCAGGTATCGCGCGTTACTCCGCCGGCTTCACCCATATATTTCGAAATTGAATCTCGTTCCGATGATCCTGCAACATGATCGGTCCCGGATGTTTCGGTTCCCCCTTATACTTCGCCCCACCCGTAGCATCCGGCAGTTCAATATCATCCTGGACCAGCACACCATTATGCTTCACCGTAATCCGGGCGTTCTCAGTCTTGCGATCCCCATCCCAGCGTGCCGCACGGAATTCAATGTCATACGCCTGCCACTGCAACGGCGGAAAAGCCGCATTAATCAGCGGCGCGCCCACCTTATAAATGCCTCCCGCCTCATTATCTGCCCCTTCAAGACCATAGCTGTCTAACACCTGCACCTCATAGCTTCCCTGCACATAAACCCCGCTGTTCGCCCGCTCCTGACCCCGCGCAAACGGCATCAGCGGCAACCGAAACTCAATGTGCATCTCCATATCCCCGAAAGCCTCCCGACTTTCAATCGTCCCCGTCCGGGGCACCACCTGCATCGCCCCGTTATCCGCAATCTTCCATCCGATCTCAGCCCCATCATCCTTCTGCCATGCCCCCAGGCCGCTGCCGTCAAACAAGACCACCGCCCCCTCCGGCGCCTCAGCTCCCAGCGTCGGCGATTCCCGCTCCACATAATCCAGGCTAAACATAGTTCCGTCAGCCTTCTTACCCGTAAACTTCTTGTCCTTAATTTTGCCGGAGATCACATCAGACTCAAACCGCACGACCCCATCCTTCCCTTCGCCGTCGGCCTCTGCCAGCACATTCTTCGTATCATCAAAGCCGTTTAAAAACTTCGCCCGAAACCGCCCCGCACCCAGATCAATCACCTGGGCCACCAGCGGCGATCCTCCCGTCAACTGTCCCTGGTAATCCCCAAACGGACTGTCGCTCTCCCAATGCGTAATCGCCACCTTATCCCAATCCTTCAGGCGGATATTACGAAACTGAATCCGCATCGTCTCCGTGCTTTTCGTCGAATGCACTTGCAGGGCAATGAAACCCCGGCTGGTCATATTGTCGTTCAGACTCACCGCATCCACATCGTTCAGCCGCGTCCTGATCGTATCTCCCCGCGCCGATACATACAGCTTGTTCCACTCATTTTGACGAAATGCCGCCCGCGCATCCTCATTATCAGCCAGGTTCGCCAGCCATCCCCGCCGCGACTCATCATAAATACCGCCCGTCCATGATCGCTCAGACGGATCAATCTCCACCTGGTAACCATGCACCGCCCCATCCCGATAAGCCGGATCACTGTTGCTCCGCACCTGCACCCCGGAGTTTAATTTCGGATCCACCTTAAACTCCAGCTCAAGTTCAAAATCCCGCCAAGTCCGCTCCGTACATAAAAACGCATTCTTCTGCTGACCCGGTGCCGTCTCTCCCGTAATTACTCCATCCTTCACCGTATAGGTCGCATTGCCGCCCCGCTGAACCCACCCCTCCAGCGTGTCCCCCTTCACTAAATTTTCCCACTCCTGCGCACAGCCCGTTCCCGCTAAAGCCAGTGTCATCAATGCACCCAGGGCGATTTTGCCAACTCCCATAATCATCCGAACTCCCACCAATATTTGTTAACCTTAAATGCGCAAACAGAGGCAGAGAGTCCAGACCTTTTCTAAAAACATCCAGACCCACTGCCTCTATCCAAACACATAATTTATCCACTCAGCCCAAGCCGAGCTGCCAGAACTTAAATCCGGCCCATCAACACCAGGATCAAAACGATGATGAGAATCAACCCCACCACGCCACCCGGCGCATACCCCCAGCCACGGCTGTAAGGCCATGTCGGCACAGACATAATCAGTAACACGATTAATACGATTAACAGTATGGTTCCTAAAGACATTGTAGTAACTCCCTTGCTGGATTTAGTGAGCCATCCATTGGCAAACAGCGGGCCAGAATTGCATCCAACCCCCAATTCACATCTCTGGCCTATGCATAATGTCCTTGCAATTAAAGCCGCCAGACCCCACAACCCCGATAATTTTCGGGCGATAAAGCGCGCATTACGCTCGCAACAAAAACAGCCACGGCGGGAGATTCGGGTATGGTTCGCGGAGCAGCTATTGTATTAATCGGTCTCATGGCTTCAACCCTTTCGGCCGACTGGAAACCGACAACCTCTACACTAATGACACCCTGGGCGGAAAACGTGAAACCCGACAAACCCTGGGACGTATACCCACGCCCCCAATTCAAACGCGAGAAATGGAAAAACCTCAACGGCCTTTGGGATATCGCTCTTAATGAAAACGCCCTCGCCGAAATCCCGAACTTCGACCGCCAAATTCTCGTTCCATTTCCTGTCGAAGCCCCCCTCTCAGGCATCGGCGAGCGCGCCACCCATGCAACTTATCGCCGCGAATTCACTCTCCCCGAAACCTGGAACGACCACCGCTTTCTTCTCCACTTCGACGCCGTAGACTGGCAAACCAGTGTAACCCTTAACGGCAAAACCCTGGAAACTCTCGACGGCGAAGAAATCCACCGGGGCGGCTACGACCGCTTCTCCTATGACATC
>CAYUGQ010000125.1:0-7401 GCA_964444305.1 uncultured Candidatus Sumerlaeota bacterium | reverse complement strand
TGGCCTCACGCGATAAAGCTATGGGACATCTTGCGCATGTCATCTCGCCGTCTGTAGGAAGTCTCTGCAGGCAGACTCATTGATTGCCGTTAGAGCAGCAAAACGAAGCAACACAACAGCTTCGCCGGCGAAGCACCATTTATTTAAAGCATCACCATTGACGAAACGACCAGAACGAAAGAAATCAGAACCATTTAAACACCAAAAAAAAAGAGACGAACCAAAAGTCCGTCTCTTAAAGTCAGGCTATGTCTTTGCGATCAATCATCGCAGCAACTCATTAAGCCCGGTTGCTGATCTCAACAGCCTTCTGAGCACCTTCGCTCATCGTGGCCACCGGAATCAACTCCGTGCCCTTCAACATTTCCCGGGCCTTCTCCTCGTTCGTGCCGCTCAAGCGGATCACAATCGGCAGGTTCCAGTCCGGCAGATTCTTCAGCGCATCAAGGATCCCCTGCGCCACCAGGTCACAACGCACAATGCCGCCAAAAATGTTAAAGAAAATCGTATTAACTTCCGGATCACCAGTAATCACACGCAGCGCATCAGTCACCTGCTCCGCTTTCGCGCCACCACCAATATCCAGGAAGTTCGCTGGCTCACCGCCATAATGCTTCACGATATCCATCGTACCCATGGCCAGACCGGCACCATTTACGATACAGCCAATCTTACCATCCAGCTTAACATAGTTCAGCTTAAGCTCCCGAGCCTCACGCTCCAGCTCAGCTTCCTCCGCCGGGTCACGCATAGCTTCAATCTCAGGATGCAGGTCCAACGCGTTATCATCGAAATTCATCTTCGCATCCGCCGCAATCACCTGCTTGTCACCAGTCACAACCAGCGGGTTAATTTCCGCCAGCGAACAATCCTTATCGATAAAAGCCTGGTAAAGACCACGAACCACACCAGCGAAATCCTTCATGCCCTCTTTCGGGATATCCACAAAAGTCGCCATCTCACGCACCTGGTAATCCCGCAGGCCCGTCGTCGGATGAATGCTCAAAAACAAAATCTTCTCAGGCGTCTCAGCAGCCACCTCTTCAATATCCACACCGCCAGCCGCACTGATCATAAACACCGGCAACTTCCGCGCACGGTCGATAATAATACCCAGGTAAATTTCCCGCTGGATATCAATCCCCTGCTCCACCAGCACAGACTTAACCTCTTCACCCTTGATATCCATACCAAGGATCTGACCAGCCAGCTCTTCAGCCTCGTCCACGCTCTTCGCCAGCTTAATACCGCCCGCTTTGCCACGGCCCCCCACGAGTACCTGGGACTTTACTACAACAGGAAACGTCCCCAGTTTTTCAGTAATAGCGCGGGCTTTTGCAGCCGTGTCAGCCACTTCTCCCTGGGGAGTTCTTACGCCATATTCCCGGAGGATCGATTTGGCCTGGTACTCGTGGATCTTCATTCAGCGTTCCTTTTTATGTCTTCAGGATGAGGAATTTCGGTATAATGACATCATACCATACCGGATAGCTATCCGTCTGCTCTGAACAATCAAATGCTCTGATTATTGGCCCTTATCCGTAAGTTTCCGCTCCAACAACAGATAAATCGCCGCAGCCTCCGGGTCAAACCCCATCTGACCCGCCCCAGACCTGCACCGCAAATGCATAATATCCGGCCACACCCCCTGCGGCGTCATCAGCTTCTCAGCAGCACCGTCTAATTCTTTGCGCCCCGCCTCGTTCCGCTCCACCAGCCACCACAACTGCAATAACCTCCGCGCAGGAACTATCCCCCGCACATCCATTTTCAACAGACCGCCATCCCTATCGCTTCCCCCGGCCCGCGCCAGCCCGGCCGAAATTTCCTTTACGACATCATGCAGCCACTCCCCCTTCCGCATCAAACCCGCCGCCTCCTCCGTCAACATCATATCAAGCACCTCCGCCGCTGACACCGCATCAAACGGACGCTGGAACCGCCCCGGCACCAACTGCTGAAGGCTATATTCAAGCTCCCGGTGAATCGCATCCATCAACCGCGAAACCATCCGCGTCGCATCCTCATAAAAACCATCCGCATCCCCATGATGGCCATGCTGTCGCGCTAGCCACGTCGCTGACAACAACCCCTCAATAGCCCATAGATTATCCACGAAATTATACTCCGGCCCCATACCTGTCGGAGAAATTCCCGGCGGCAACAATCCCGCAGGCTTTTTCGGCGCATGCGAAATTTCCCGCCGCTTACGCATAATCCACTTCGCAATACTTTGTATCCGCGCATACGGTATCGCTTGCAGTGCGTCCATCCTGTCCCCCAGCCGGCCCAGGTCAGCCATCGCCGTTAACACCTGCCCTTGAAATGCCCAACGCCCGTGAGCCTGCGGCAGATAACCATTCGGTTGCACCCCCAACAGGCAGTAATCCAAAATCCGCTCTGCCGCCGCTCCGTCACCTTCCAGCGCCAGCGCCCGCACCGCCGGAACAATCCAGTTGTTTTTCACCACAAACAGCTTCTGGACAGTAGGCACCCGCGTATCTGCACATGCCAAAAGATGCTCACGGCTGGCCCTCATCGCCTCCGTTGGAACCGCTAAGCGCCCCCTGTCCCGCCGTGGAGTCCGAGCCAGCACCGTAGATCGCCTTCCGCTTTCGCTTCTCGGAACCAGCGCCGCAAAGGGCAACTCACGAGGAAAAACCGGCCGCAGTGGCACTACCACTTCTCCATAAACTTCCCGGCCCCCGGCCTCGCCATGAAAACCACTGACCGCCGTAGCCATCCCCGCCGCACATCGGACCGCCGAACGATCCGGTGGAGCCCACAAAAATAATCCGGCATCTCCCTGCCGGGCGTTGCTGGCCCATGACAGCTCCGGCTTTCGCGGAAACAAAGCCACCACCCGGCTCTCGCTCATCCAGAAACCCTTGCTGTTATAAACCAAATCATACACCGGCGTCACCCCATCCAGAGTGAACGGACGGATAGCAAAATACACTGCCAGCGGTTCGAAGCCAAACCCCTCCCCGGCCCGGATCGCTCCCCTCAGTTTTACATACTCAAAGTCTTCCGCCACCCCCGCCTCGGCGCAAACTTCCAGAGTCAGTTTCCCCACACGCATCCGGAGGGTCCGCAATGGACCATTATCATACGAAACTTCATATTCCTCCAGCACTTCCGCCGGACGTATCACTTCGTCCCCCGCCCGAAACCAGACCTCGATACCGAAACGCTGATCCACCGGAATAAACATACCTCGCCTGTCCAGCAAACCCGCGAACCGCCCGATTTCCGGCACCAGCAGCGGCGCCGCGTCTCTGGCAGAGTGATTGCGCAAAGTAAATGGCGGCAGCGGCGCATAGATCGGACTTAAAGGATTAGTCTGCGCGTTAATCCAATACGGCCACGACCAGCCCCGCAACGCATCAAAGGCCACAGCAGTAGCCCAGGCCCTCGAGTGCTCCTCCACCAGCAAGCCTGTAGCGGGCCCATCCCCCGCCTGTTCCGCTTTTGGAGCCAGCTTCAGCATGGCGCGATAAGCATTCATCGCATGCCCGCCAGGGCGCTCTCCCGCCAGTCTCAACAGTTCACCAATCATTGTTTTATAGCTGGGCACAGTACAATCCTATACACCTCATCACCAAATGTCTAAAATCCAAAACCCGCCCTATGCCCAGTCCGGCCTAAACTTGTCATTGCAATGTCAGCAAAATCCCTTCCCAGTTTCATTCCATGTCATTTCTCGAACAGCGCTTTGCCCTCCGCCAGCGAGGCACCACCATCCAGACTGAACTTCGGGCAGGGGCCACGACATTTATGGCCATGGCTTATATCCTCTTCGCCAATCCTGCCATTCTTGCCAGTGCCGGAATCCCGTTTAATGGCGCCGCCATAGCCACAGCTTTTACGGCTGGCATTCTGTGCATTCTCATGGGCGCTGTAACGAATTACCCCATGTGCCTGGCTGCCGGAATGGGACTGAATGCCGTGGTGGCATTCACCCTCGTAGGCACCATGGGACTATCGTGGCAAACGGCCATGGGTGTGGTCGTTCTGGAAGGTCTTGTTATTTTGGCCCTTTCAGCCTCAGCTCTCAGGGGTGCCATAATGGACGCCATCCCCGGCGGACTTAAACATGCCATCGCCGCCAGCATCGGCCTGTTCATTACATTTATCGGATTTCAAAACGGAAATTTTATCACCAGCCACCCCGCTACTTTGCTGACTTTCGAAGACTTCACCAACCCAATTACGGTTCTAAGTATTATTGGATTTTTCATCAGCGCCTTGCTCATTGCTGCGCGGATTCAAGGTGCGCTGCTGATCGGAATCCTGGCCACGGCCATCATTGGGATGCTGCCTGTCTGGCCCCAGGTCACCGGTGACCGCAGCAGCCTCGTCCCTTTTCCTGAACGCTTCTTTCAAATCCCCCGCGACTGGAGCACGTTTTTCCAGTTCGACCTTAAATCCGCCCTTCAGTGGCAACTGATACCCGTAGCTTTTGCGCTGTTAATGACCGACTTTTTTGATACCCTTGGCAGTGCGCTGGCCGTGACAAACAAAGCTGGACTGGTCGACGAAAACGGCCGGATTCCTCGCCTGAAAAAACTCCTGATTGTTGATTCCCTCGGAGCCATTTTTGGCGGCATGGCAGGCTGTTCATCAAACACATGTTATGTTGAATCCGCCGCCGGAGTTGCTGAAGGAGGCCGCACCGGCTTGACCGCTATCACCTGCGGACTCCTTTTTCTTGCCACGCTTTTTTGCATTCCCTTCGTCGCCGTGGTTGGAGGCGGAGTCGAAATTTCACCGGGCGTTTACAAGAACCCAGTCACCGCAGGAAGCCTGATACTGGTCGGTTATTTTATGATCGAAACCGTCCGGTACATTCCGTGGGATGATGTAGAGCAAGCCATCCCTGCTTTCCTGACCCTCACCGTAACCCCATTTTCTTTCTCCATTACCCACGGCATTGGAGCCGGGGTGATCAGTTATGTTTTGCTGCTGGCGCTGCGGGGTAAAGCCCGGAAAATATCCCCTCTGCTATGGCTTACCGCCGCCCTGTTTACCATTGTATTCCTGATCCCTATAACGGAGTAACATCCCATGGAGATTTTACCGCCCGACCAGATCGACGAGATTATTAATACAACGCTGGAGATGATCGGCAAATCGCGTCAGGAATTCGAAGACGCAAAGTGGACCCTGCTAAAATGCGAACCGGTCTGGCCCGGATACGACTGGCAGCCACAGTCTTCCAAAGATCTTGCCGCCTTTATTGATCATACCCTGCTGGCTCCCGACGCCACGGATGATATGGTCGTTCAACTTTGCCACGAGGCCATCGAACATGGATTTGCCAGTGTCTGCGTAAATTCCTGCCATGTGCCCACCTGCGCTCCAATTCTGCAGAAGAACGACACGCCTCTTTGCGCCGTGGTGGGCTTTCCGCTGGGTGCCGTGGCCACGCCTGCCAAGGCTGCCGAGACCTATTATGCTGTGGATAACGGGGCCCGGGAAATTGATATGGTGCTGAACATCGGCCGGTTCAAGTCGGATGTGGATGGGCTCTATTATGCTTTTCAGGACATCAAGGCCGTGCAGGATGCGGCATGGGGAGCGACAGTAAAAGTGATCCTGGAAACAGCCCTTTTGACCAGCGAAGAAATCGTCGCCGCTTGCGTCATCAGCATGGTGGCCGGGGCCACTTACGTCAAAACTTCCACCGGCTTCTCCAAAGCCGGAGCCACCATCGAAGCTGTCCATTTGATGCGGGAGGTTGTCGGCCCGTGGCTGGGAGTCAAAGCCTCCGGCGGAATTCGGGACCTGCCGACGGCTACAGCCATGATTAAGGCCGGGGCCAACCGGATTGGCTCCAGCAGCGGAATTTCAATCGTTACCGGATAGAATCAGGCTTCCGGACGCATCAAGGGGAACAGGATGACGTCGCGGATGGAAGGCGAATTAGTGAGCAGCATTGTCAGCCGGTCAATTCCAACACCGAGTCCGCTGGTAGGCGGCATGCCGTATTCCAGCGCCCGCACATAATCTTCGTCCATGTCGGTTGCTTCTTCGTCGCCGCTGGCTTTGGCCGCTGCCTGCTCCTGGAAGCGTTTAAACTGCTCTCGCGGATCGTTTAATTCGGAATAACCGTTTGCGATTTCCATCCCGCACATATAAAGTTCAAATCGCTCGGCAACGGCCGGATCGTCCGGTTTGGACTTCGCAAGGGGGCTGACCGCTTTGGCAAATTCTGTGATAAAGACCGGCTGAATCAGATGTTCTTCCACCAGATTTTCAAAAATATCCGTTAAAATCTCAGCCGTTGAGCCAGCTTTCTCCGGAGTATAAGCGTCCTTCACTTTCTGCATCGTGACGTCAGCCGGATCGGACCAGCACAGCTCAGAATCAGTCAGGGCCGGTACGTATTTTTTTATGGCTTCCAGATAGGTAATCCGTTCGAGAGGTACTTTCACGTCAAACGGGTGATCGCCCCAGACAAACTGGGTGCTACCGAAAACCTTTTGCGCCACATGCTGGATGGTCTGCTCGGTGAGCTCCATGGTACTGCGATAATCCCAATAAGCCGTGTAGAGTTCCAGCATGGTAAATTCGGGATTGTGGCGAGTGGAAAGACCTTCGTTGCGAAAATTGCGGTTGATCTCGAACGTCTTTTCGAGACCGCCGACGGTCAGACGCTTTAGATACAGCTCGGGTGCGATGCGTAGATAAAGTGGCATCCCAAGGGCGTTGTGGTGGGTTACAAACGGTCGTGCGGCTGCACCACCGGCAATGGGGTGCATCATGGGCGTTTCGACTTCCAGGTAGCCTAAATCTGTCAGACGGTTACGAATGGCAGAGATAATCCGGCTGCGAAGGCAAAAGGTCTGGCGAACATCGTCATTGACGATGAGGTCCACATAACGTTGCCGGTAGCGGGTTTCCTTGTCAGTGAGGCCATGCCATTTTTCCGGGAGGGGGCGCATGCTTTTTGACAGCAGGCTGAAGCTGCGGGCCTGCACGGAAAGTTCCCCCGTCCGGGTAATAAAAACTGTGCCTTCAACCCCAGCGATATCGCCCATGTCGGCAAACTCTTTAAACAGGCGATAGTCCTCTTCGCCAACCTGGTCTTTTTTCAGATAAACCTGGATGCGTCCGCCGTTATCTTTCAGATGAAAAAACGAGGCTTTGCCCATGTGGCGCACGGTCATGATGCGTCCGGCGACACGAACGACTTCGCCGGATTCGATCATTTTGTCGGAGTTAGCGCGAATCTCTTCGGATGTGTGAGTGGGATCCCATTTCGTTGGAAATGGATCGATTTTTTCTTCCCGCAGACGATCGGCCTTTTGATACCGATTCTCGATAATGTCATTATGATCTGAAAGCATGATGAAGGCTTGTATTGTCGGGGTGCCTGTTCGTTCAACAAAATGTTCG
>CAYUGQ010000124.1:0-7496 GCA_964444305.1 uncultured Candidatus Sumerlaeota bacterium | reverse complement strand
GGCTGAGCAGAACCAGCGCCAGAGAGGTGGTCAGCGGAGTGATGGAGATCCAGCCATTGGAAAAGAGTCCGGGGGTGGATGTGGTGTAAATTAAGGCTACGGCGCTGCAGCTTAGGGCGATTGCGGCCAGCCAGCGGAGCAGATCGCGCATGGTGGACGTGTTTGCCAGGGTTGATACGATAAGGATCAGCAGGGCCGAGAAGGATAGAATCGCTTCTGGAATAACTGGATACCAGGGGCTCATTGGGCTGCCTCCTGGGAAAGGCTAACTTGTGGTTGATTCATCTGACTGTTCATAGCGATAATAGGGTTGGTAACAGGGGCGGCTGCCTCTGTGATGATTGGGTCTTGAGGGGCGGGGTTAAGGGGAGCGGTGACGATGGATGGGAACAGTCCGAGTACGATCAACAGGGCCGCCAGGGCTGTCAGCAGGAGATTTTCTCTGTTGTCAGTGTCGGTAAAAGGTTGAGCGGTAACAGGCTCGGGACCGTGGAAGATGCTGGTGAACAGGCGAAGGGAGTATATGGCGGCAAAGAAAACGGCAAGGGCCGCGAGGCCGCCGACTATCCAGCTGTAATCAATGGCTGAGGCGATGATGTAAAGTTCTCCGACGAAGTTGCCGGTGCCGGGAAGGCCAAGGGAGGCAAACACGAAAAAAAGCGTGAATGCACCCATGGCGGGGGCGACCCGCCAAAGTCCGCCGAGGCTGGCAAAATCTCGTGTCTGGAGGCGATCTTGAATTGCACCAGCGATAAGGAAGAGGCCGGCGGTGGAGAGACCGTGGCTGACCATCTGAAGAATTCCGCCCTGGAAACCCTGATGCGATGCAACGAAAATTCCGATGAGGATGAAGTTTACGTGGCTGAAGCTGGAGTAGGCGATGAGGCGTTTGACGTCGCGCTGGGTGAAGGCGATCCATGCGCCGTAAAAGACGCCGAAGGTGGCCAGCCAAATGAGGATGGGTCGGAACTCAAGGAATGCGTTTGGCGCGAACGGAATGGCGATGTTGAAGAGTCCGAATATGCCAGTTTTGGAGAGAATGCCGGAAAGCAACAGACTGCCGGCAGTGGGTGCATTTGGGTAGGCGTCTATGAGCCAGGTGTGGAGCGGAAGCAGAGGGGCCTTTACACCGAAGCCGATCAGGAAGCCGAGGAAGACCCACCATTGCTCCGAATAGGTGAGCTGAATGGCGAGAAGATCGTCAAACTGGAATGAGGCGACGCCGGTCTCTGCCAGATGGCGGTAGAACAGGTAGAGCATGGAGGCGAGCATAAAGATGCTGCCGGTGAAGGTGAAAAGGACGAATTTAAACGCGCTGTATTCTTTGCGACCTGTGCCCCAAGACCCGATAAGGAAGAGCATCGGGATGAGCATGAGTTCCCAGCCGAGATAAAACAGCATGAGGTCTCGTGCGAAGAAGACAAGAGTTACGCCAAGCTGAAGAAGGAGGATCCAGACGTGGAAGCTGGTGACGCGCTGTTGGATTTCTTTCCATGATACGGCTATGGCCAGGACGGTCAGGAGCGATGTGAGAAGGACCATGAGGGCGGAAACCCAGTCGGCTCTGAGGGCAAAGTGTACGCCGAAGCTGGGAACCCAGAGGGTGTCCACTTCGATGGGGCGCAGGCGCACCTGAGCTGCCAGCAGGTAGGAGAGGTGAAGGCTGAACACGGATGAGATGAGAGCGGCGACCCGTGCGCCAGTGGCGTGAACTCGCCCGGCCAGGATGGTGAACAGTACACCAATTAAGGGAATCAGCAGTAGAATTGTGAGCATAATCAGTTAGTTCCAGGTCCCCAGAATACGATAATAAGGGCAATCGCGGCGGCTCCGAAGAGCATCATTGTGGCGTATCGCCCAATGCGGCCGTTCTGCAAGGTGACGAAAAAGCCGTGAAAGAGCTGTGTGATGACAGATCCAGCCTCGTAAATTCCGTCGACAAGGTATTCGTCGATCCAGGCCAGCACACGGGAGGTGCTAAGGTAGGTTTTCGTGAAGACGATGTGGTAAAGACGATCGAAATCCCAGGCACGGTAGAGGAAATTGGCGGCAGGTGATTTATAAGGCTGAGGAGATGCGATCTGGATTGCCGCAGGGTCCATGGCGGGCTCTGGAAGGATTTTGCCTTCCGCCAGTTTTTTGGGACCGAACAGGCTGATGCCGATCATCCAGCCGACTATGGCGAGGATGCCACTAACAACGGCAGCGATCAGCTCACCAGAAAGGCTATGAGATGCTTCCGATGTCCAGGTGCTGAAGTGAGGCTGATAATAATTTTGCCACTGGAACAATCCCGGAAGATTTAGAAAACCAGCCAGCAGAGCGAAGACTGCCAGGATGTAAAGTGGGGCCTTTTGCAGGACATCCGGCGCGTGAACATGAATATCAGAGCGGCGCTCGCCGAGAAATACGAGGGCGATAAAGCGCGCGGAATAGACGGCGGTGAGAAGTGCGGTCAGCAATCCGACGGCATAGAGCACGAAGTTGCCGTGCTCAGTGGTGAGGGTTGACCATAAGATGGCGTCTTTACTGAAAAAACCAGAGGTGAGAGGGATACCGGCGAGGGCGATGGCTCCGGCAACGGTGGCCCAGAAAACACCTGGCATTTCTTTGCGAAGGCCGCCCATTTTGAAGATGTTCTGTTCGCCGTGGAGGGAATGAATCACACTGCCGGCGGCCAGGAACAGAAGAGCCTTAAAGAATGCGTGGGTGAAAAAGTGGAAAATGCCTACGGAAAACGCGCCCACTCCCAAGGCAAGCATCATGTAGCCGATCTGGCTGATGGTGGAGAAGGCGAGGATGCGTTTTATGTCGCTTTGGACGATGGCGCAAGTTGCACCATATAGTGCTGTCAGCGCTCCGACGATAGCGACGATGGCCATGAGGCCGGGGGAGAGGGCAAATACCATGTGGAAGCGTGCGACAACATAGATACCCGCTGTGACCATGGTGGCGGCGTGGATAAGGGCAGAAACGGGGGTAGGGCCGGCCATGGCGTCAGGCAACCAGGTTTGGAGGGGAAGCTGAGCGCTTTTGCCTGCTGCTCCGCCGAGAAGGAGGAGCCCGCCGATGAAGAGAAGGGTGCCCATGGACACACCAAATATCGGGTGTTGTGCGCTGAGATCAACATCGCCAATAATGGAAAGGTTCGGAAAATCAACGGTGGCCACCATTGCGAGAAGCAATACGCCGAGGATCAGGAAGACGTCGCCGAAGCGAGTTACATAGAACGCTTTCAGGGCGGCGCCGACATTTTCCCGGCGCTGATAGAAATGACCGATAAGAGCAAAGGAACATGCGCCCACGCCTTCCCAGCCGAGGATCATTAGAAAGCCGTTGTCGGCTAGAACCAAGACCAGCATGGAAGCGACGAAGAGCGCCAGATAGCCGAAGTAGCGGCGTTGGCCTTCATCGCCTTTCATGTAGGATGTGGAGAACAGGTGGATCAGAAAGCCGACACCAGTGATGACCAGGGCAAAGACGCCACTTATACGATCCAGCAAAAATCCGAAGTTGGCCTTTACGAAACCGGCATCGAGCCAAGTCCAGTAGGTCTGCTGGAGTCCAGGCAGACCGGCACGAATACCACTTTGAAGGGCTGCGAAGGAATAGACGGCAGACATGAATGAGAGTCCAACGCCGATGGTGGCTATCCAGCCGGCCGACTGAGGGCGGATTACGCTGGAGAACATAAAGATCAGGAGTGCGGCAAAAGCGGGAAATGCCGGTATAAGCCAGATGGCAGGGTAGCTGATATGAACTGTTTCTAGCATGGTTATTCTCCCGCCGCATCCGAGATGGACCAGAGGTCCAGCGTTTTGTATTTGCGATAAAGAAGTACGGCCAGGGCGAGACCGATTGCGACTTCAGCAGAAGCGACGGGCAGTACGAAGAGGAAGAAAATCTGCCCCTCGGGTGCTCCGTGGATGGCAGATGCGGCAACAAAAGCGAGGCCGGCTGCGTTCATCATAATTTCCATGCTCATCAGCACAAACAGCAGATTGCGCCGGACCACAATACCAATGGCGCCCAGTAGAAAAAGGATTCCTGCGACAATCAGGGCGGGTTCAGCGAATTGCAACGTCCTGCTCCATTTCTTCCGCATCGTCGCTGGCGGCTCTGCCCAGATGCATGCCGCCGACAATGCCAATAAGTAGTATCAAAGAGGCCAATTCAACGCCCAGATAATGGTGCTGAAAAAGGGCCAAGCCGAGGGCTTTTGCGGTGATTACGGTTGTTTCATTGTCTGTGGTGGCACCGGTGCGAACGACTGCCAGCATCAGAACGCCAATAAGAATCAGGGCGAGTACGCCGGGGACTACTGTCTGAGTTAGGGTCGGGCGGGCCATATCTGGCGGCGTTGCTGCGTTGACGCCAGGGCTTAGCATTTGCACGACGAAGAGAAACAGCACCATGATTGCGCCGGCATAGACAATGATTTCGAGCACAGCCAGGAATGGAGCTCCGAGGGTGTAAAAAATCATACTTACGCCGAACAGGGAGAGAATCAGATAGAGAACGGCGGTGAATGGGTTTTTGCCCAGGATAACCAGCAGTGTGGCGATGATGGCAACGGCGGATGCGCCCCAGAAAATAATAGTGTCCAGAACATTCACGGGAGGTTGCTCCTGAAGTTAAAGGGGTCTTTTTCCCGAATGCCTTCGCCTTTGGCTTTGCCTGCGATGTCTACACCGGAGACTTTCCAGAAGCTATAATCGGGGTGTTTTCCGGTTCCGCTGACCTGGAGGTCTTCCTTATGGTAGAGTAGGCTGCTGCGGGTGGTGGTGGACATTTCGAAATCGGGTGTTAGCTGAATGGCATAAGTCGGGCAGGCTTCTTCACAATATCCGCAAAAAATGCAGCGAGCGAAGTTGATGTCGAACTTTTTAGCCACGCGCCGACCGTCGGGGCGGGTTTCAGATTGAAGGTCGATGCAGTTCACAGGGCAGACCGCCTGGCAAAGATAGCATCCAACGCAACGCTCTTCGCCATCGGGATCGCTCGTTAGGACGATACGCCCACGCCACCGGGGGGGGATAATCGGTTTTTCTTCCGGATAGTTCATGGTGATCGGCTTTTTGAACAGGTATTTACCTGTTAAAGCCAGACCAGCCAGCATGTCTTTAATAATGTTAAACATAGTTTTAGCTACTGCCCTCCCACGTTGCCTAGATGCGGCGCAACCAGGATAAGAATGAAGGTGATGACCAGGTTCAGCATGGACAGCGGAATCAGGACTTTCCAGCCCAGTTCCATGAGGTGGTCATAGCGAAAGCGTGGATAGGTGGCGCGAATCCAGATGAAGAAAAACAGCAGGGCCACGATCTTGATGACAAGCCAGATGGGTCCGAGCCATTCAGGGCCGGGGCCATGCCAGCCGCCGAGGTAAAGGATGGAGATAATGGCGCTGAGCATAAGCACGCCGATATACTCACCGAGGAAGAACAGGGCGAATTTCATGCTAGAATACTCTGTGTGGAAGCCGGCCACGATTTCGTTTTCCGCTTCGGGAAGATCGAAAGGTGCGCGACGGGATTCAGCGGCGGCGGAAATCAGAAATATGAGGAAACCAAGTGGCTGCAGAGCAATGAACCAAAGAGAACCCTGGGCTTTTACGATGCCGTTGAGGTTCAAGGTTCCGGCCAGGGCGACGACTGCCAGAAGACTCATGGCTAAGCTCAGCTCATAGCTAATCATCTGTGCGGTGGCGCGCAGGCCACCAATGACGGCGTATTTGCTGTTGGAGGACCACCCGGCCAGAACAATACTGTAAACGGCGAGCGAGCTGAGGGCTACAAAGATCAGAACGCCGAGGTTTGAATCTGACAGAGAGAACCAGTGGCTAAGCTCGGGATTTCCGTAGGGAATAAGACCCAGTGCCAGAAGGCCGGTCATGGCAATGATCATTGGCGCTATGATAAACAAGGCCTTGTTTGCGAACGGTGGCATGGAATCTTCTTTGGTAAGAAGCTTCAGCACGTCAGCGATCGGGTGCAGGTTGATGAAGGGAACTTTGAAGTTTCCGATCCAGAGTCGTGCACGGTTTGGGCCCTGGCGGTGTTGCAGGCGAGCCAGAACGCGTCGCTCGAGCAGAACGATGTATCCGGTCAGGCCGAAAATCGTCATCATAATGACAACGCCTTTAAAGGCCGTTACCAAAATCTGTTGCCAGAGGGTAAGCTGATCAAAGGAGGGATAAGTCAGCCACTCGAGGCTCATCGTGTTACCTCCGGATTTGCGTCAACCGTTGCGCGCAGATTTAGCAGAACTGGCACCGCCACTACGCCGCGTGCGAGGTTTGGGTTAACCTGTAACGGAGCGGGGGAGAGACCGGCTTCGGCGGAGAGGTCTGCGACTTCTCCCGGCTGAAGATTACGCTGCTGGGCGTCTTCGGGATGAAGCTCGATATAAGTCTGAGGGGCGCGCTCCGTCACACCGGCGCTGAGGGATGAGAGTTCCTCGCTGCCGAAAGCATGATAGACATTCCAGACGCGGAGTTTATCTTCGGATTCATCACGAACGGCCTTGCGGGCCTGGGGAGGCAATTTAGGGGAAGTCCTGATGACGCACCCATTGTCTCCCACGCGAAGGCGGTCCATGTGGAGACTGCTTTCGCGAGTTACGTCGAAGATGTCCTGAAAATCGGTTCCGCCGATGCTTTCTTCAACGCCGGCTTCCTGAATGAGTGATGTCAAAATCTCACTGGCTGCGAGATTGACTTCCGTGGCGAAGTGCATCCCATCAAATGCCTGGGCTCGACCTTCGTAGTTAACCAGGGTTCCGAAGGCCTGATAATGAGACACGCAGGGGAGAACGGCATGGGCTTTCGCTATGGTGTCGTTCTCGATAGAATCAATCACCGCAATGAAATCCAGTTTAGAGAGAAGATCGGCGAAGCGTGAGTTTCTTTCATCGTGGATTAGATCACGCTCAGAAATGACGAGAGCCTTTGTTTTGCCGGCCTCGATGTCGGCCCAGATGGTTTCAGGGTCTTCATCATTCCGAATCAGGCCGACGCCGGCTGAGTTTACGGCTTTGAAGAGGTAAGCCATTTTGCAGGCGCGGCTACCGTAGGCGGTTGCTGTTTTAGCGAGATTGGCTGCGGCTTCCACGAGATCTGGATCGTCATGAACTACGCTGCACAACACCAGTGGCTTCTTTGCCTTTTGCAGGGCGACGGCAGCTTTCTGAACGAAGTTATCATCGTCGGCTTCACTGCCAGCGGGGACGCTGCTGATGAAAGAAGCAATTGTGGCTTCTTCGCCGGGTAGACAACGCCAGGACGCTTTGGCAAAGTCATCAAGTTCACCAGCCCGGGGCGAGCAGATGTAAAGAGCGGCGCCTTTGCGATGGGCCTGGCGAACAGCCAGGTCAATCATGGGGCCTTCGCCGGTGACATCGCCACCTAGGACTAGAATGTAGTCTGCGTCTTCAATTTCTGTGAGAGTTGGTACGGTCAGTTCTCCGCTGGCCGTGATGGAGGCTGCGCGGCGCAC
>CAYUGQ010000123.1:0-7507 GCA_964444305.1 uncultured Candidatus Sumerlaeota bacterium | reverse complement strand
GGTATCCACGACAATCCCGACGTGCTGGCCTCTCGGTAGTGCCTGCTCTATTGCTCCGGTGCGTTGCACCTCCGCCAGCTCGCGGACAGCCTCCAATGGCCAGAGGCCATTGTTCGAGCTGTCCACGGCTGGCCACTGAGGAGGAGGGGCAGAGGTACGGGAGAAACTGGATACCGGATGAACAGGGGGACGGTCCGCCGGAGGGTGCGCATAGCGCACGGTTGGACCGCGGCGGGGGCGTTTTACCGAATTCTGCCGGGGTGCCGGGGAGCCCGATAACACAAGGGGTGCCGGGCTTAATGGTAGGTATATACTCCACGGACGGGGTGGCGGTTGTGCGGTGGCGGGCTGGAATGGCATGAGCGGTTACGGGGTCAAGCGTCCGCATGGACAACACGACGGCTCCCTTTCCTCCGGTTGCGCCGGTCGTTTGCTGCCACTTCAAAGGCATGGCATAGGTCTGCCCAATGAATCCTGCCTCGTACCCGGCGAATGGAAACCTCCGGGTGCCGGTCCTCAAATTTACGGAGCCAATGGGTGAGGGAATGAGGGTTGCCATAATCCATGCGGTGGCTGGCTTCCTTCAGTGAAATCCACTCCGCGGCGGCGGCTTCCGTGGGTATCGGTTTTTCTGTCATATTCTACTCCCTTGGTCGGCTTGGGCGTATTTCCCCATTATACCACCACTTATGCGGAGCATCAAGCGGGACCTGTCAAGGGAAATCGTACTTTGTGAAATTGGAGCGGGAGGGGTCAAATTCTGCGGGGTTGTCCCGGAGGGGGGAGGGTGCACGGTATGCAGGGGGTGGTAAGGGGCCGTGGGGGTGTTGCCAGAATGTTGCCAGATTTTTGCCGGAAACTGGGTAATTTCTGGCGAAAACTGCCAGATTTTTGCCATAAAAAAATCCCCATAAAGGCCCGGTTGAATACCAGGAAACCCTTGTGGGGATTGAGTTTGCGAATGGTGAGCGGGGAGGGGGTCGAACCCTCGGCCAATAGATTAAAAGTCTACTGCTCTACCACTGAGCTACCCGCCCATACGCAAAGAAAATGGCGCCGACACAAATCCGCGCCGGGTTTTGGTTACCGGGGGATGGGGTGCGTATTCGGTAAATGGTTAATTTTGAGGGGCCTGTTTTGACGATTTGCGAGATAGAAAGATTAAGGGCCATAATCGGCAGGGAAGGGATTAAGCTTAATTGAGCCAGTCTTCTGTGGTGATGATGGGGCGACATTCGGAGATTGTTTCTAGAAAGCGTTCCGCAAGTGTGAGACGTTTGTTTACGGGGGTTCCAAAGAAGGATGAGTTCTTGAAAAACGGAATTGGAATGGAACTGAAATCTGCAAGATCTGCGGCATGAAACAGGAAGGTGAAGGGGAGAGCGGGAAGGCGGCGGTAGAGTTCGAAGTTTGCCCGGAAGTAGGGCCAGCCCAGGCGCATGCAGACTCCGGCCTGGAAGGGGAGTCTCAGGCCGGGGGCTATGGCGGAGGGAAGGCGGATGAGAGCGCTGGCGTCGTCGCCGAGGGGTTTGGGCCAGAGGGTGTGGAAGGTGTCGGAAACTAGTGGATACTGGGTTTTAATTTGGGTTGCGGCGGGGGGGGGATGATTGATCATCTCGGAGGAGTGCAGGGGAGTTTGGCGTGCCTGGCGCTGGAGGCGATTGTCCATCCAACGAAAGACGGGTCCGAAGGGGCTGGGCATGAGTGAGGCATCGTACCGATATTTGTGAGCCTGAAGGACTTGGGTGAGTGCTGGGGATGCGGCGTAACCGGGGGCGCGGAATCCGATCATTTGGCGGCCCAGTTTTTCGGATCCCAGGCGATGGCACTGCATGATTTCAGCAGAAATATCATCGTGTGAAAGGGCGCGGAAATCGAGGCGGTGGGTGTGGCTGTGATTGGCTATTTCATGGCCGTCATCGAGGAGTTGGCTTAGATGCTGAATGAAACTGGTGGATTCCAGATCGCGCCCGACCACAAAGAAAGTTGCCCGGAGGCCAAGGCGTGAAAAGAGGGAAGCGAATCGGGGGAGTCCATTATTGGTGATGTGATGGCGCAACTCAGCGGCGACGGACAGGCCGTAGCATTCTGCCACGGCCCACAGGTCATCCACATCAATGTGGATAAAGGCCGGGGCGATGAAGCTTTTATCTCGACCAGCCATCAACTCGTCGCGATTTACTGATCGGAATCTGGTGCGACCGGGGGGCGATATCCTTCGCGGGTGGTGTTGGCGTCACGGCTGCCGCTGCGTCTCCCGGCGCGTTCTCCGTCGCGATCGCGGCGTCCACGGGTGGAGCGTCCTTCTTCGGCGTCTGCGGGGAGTTCGCGTCGTGGGGCACGGTCGCGTACGGTGCGTTCTGTTGTGCCGTTATTGTCGTCGACATCTTCGGACCGGCGCTGTCTGGGTGCGGGAGCTTCACTGTTGTCGGCGTCATCGGTGGCTTCAGAGGCCGGGTCGGGGGCTCCCGTGGCTACGTCATTTGCGGGGGTGCTGGTTGTGGCGGCAGGGCCTGTCAATGGTGCGGCTGGTTCAGGTGTGGCGCCGGTAACGACCGGGGCTGCATTTGTTGTGGGAGTGGTTGCCCGATCAGTGCGGCGCTGGGTTCCCGTCGTTGGTCGACCACTGGTGGCTGCTGAACCGGTGGTCACTGCGCTTCCAGTTGTAATAGCGCTGCCGGTTACCGTGCGGGTAGTGTCGGTATCGGATTGTCTTAAAGTGGGGCGGTCAGAAAGTCTCATGGTTTCTGTGGTGCCTTCTACGGGGACTACCGTGCCGTCAGCCCGGCGGCGGATGGAGGGTGCGGTTGTAGCGTCGTCGTCATCATCCGTTTCGGTGGTAGCGGCTGATGAGGAATCCCTTGTGGTGCTCGCAGGGCTGGCCGTGCCTGACCGGCCGGTGGATTGGCCGCGTGCTGAACTGGATTCGGTTGCTGGTGCATCGTCATCATCATCGTCATCGGCATCGTCGTCGGCCTCATCGCGCCGAACCGACACGCTTCCCCGGACAACGTTGTCGGATTCTGCGGCGTCGAGGTCGGTGGGGGGATCGGCATCCGGCACGCCTCCTTCGCGGACTGTGAAGCCCACGGCATCTGAGGTAAGAGCAGGACGGTCGAGGTCTGTCGTGCGCCCCGGTGTGATGTCTTCGCTGATTGCGGACCCATCAGGGCGAATCCGTTCGCCGCCTCTGTTGATAATAAGGCTTTGCTGCCGCTGACGCTCGGTTTCGGTTAACTGACGCAGGACGACGGGGCGTGTACCACCCATGGTGGCCCGGCCGGGGAGAGACTGGATTCGGGGTGCGTTCCAATAGGCGTCGGCAGAAACAGGTGTGCTTGGAATATTGGTGTGGGGAGATACGGCGATGATGCGTTCGCCGCTGTTGAATGGTCCGGGGATAAGATCACCATTGGCGTCCTGCAGTTCAATTTGGATCCTGTGGAGGCCGGGTTCGAGATTGGTGATGTGGCGACGCCAGCAGTTGTCCTGGATCAGAAAGCGGCGGCCGTTGACATAATAGGCAACTTGGAGTCCGCCGGGGGAGAGGGATGCATTTGTCAGGAGGAAATCCAGGGTAATATCGGTGGCGTCAGCGCCCAGGTATTCGCCTTGGGGCAGGTTCCAGGTGAGGTAGGGCTGTCCGGGGGCGATCACATTTTTATGATCCCCATGGGCTACGCTGAAAGTAACCGTGGAAAGAGTGCCCGGGACGGCTTCATGGAGGGAGTTTGCCAGGTACATTCGGACGGTGTGTGTTCCGGTGGGCACGTTTTTAAACACATGTGCGTAGTTGCCGCGGTATTTAACGTGAAATGGTTCGTCGTTGAGTTTAATATGGAGGTTGTACCCTCCAGGGGCGAGCGTCACACCACCGGCTTCGAATTGAACCCTCACATCTGGCCCGGTGACACACTGGCCATAAGCAGGCGAGAGTATGCGGGTATACATTTGTCCCCAGGCAGCGGTGGTTACCGTGCAGATCTGAAGGATAATTGCTGCCAAAAAGAGATACGGTTTCATGCTGATGTGGCGCTCCCGAGAATCCATACTGACGTTTTAAACCACTAAATCACAGTAATCAGAAATCTCGCTGACGCGGAAATCAAAGGTTAAAGGCATTTCGGGTGAACTTTTTTGCTGTTAAGGGTCAATGGAGTCAGGCTGTCAGATAAAAAGAAATTGATTGCCGCATAATTGAGGAAGTATCAATAGATAATGTCCGCAACAACTCCAGATCGCAATAACCCAGTGGGTGCTCCAGGAACTGCCGGAGCGTTAAAAAAACAGCGTGTAGGCCTGTCTGAGAGCCCGGGAAATCCGGCTCGGCCAAGGGGCCAGCGGCGGGGGTATGATCAGCTTTCCAACGAGGAGATCGTACGTGCTTTGTCCGGCCTGATCGGCCCTGAGAAAGTGCTGACGCGGTTGATCGAACGGACTGCAAAGGCCGGGGACGCCAGTATTTATCGGCTTACGCCGCGTTTGGTGGTGCAACCGTTCACAATTGATGAAGTTGTTCAGGTGTTGCGATATTGTGGGCAGAACGGGCTTTATCTCACGTTTCGCGCGGCAGGGACTTCGTTGTCGGGTCAAGCGGTGACCGACGGGATTCTTGTGGATATTTCCCAAGCCTGGAAGGCCATTCGGGTGTTGGATGAAGGGCGGATGGTTTCTGCGGAGCCTGGCGTTATTGCTTCGCAGGTGAACTCATTCCTTGAGCCCTGGCGGGTGAAGATTGGTCCGGATCCGGCCTCGATCAATACGTGTATGATCGGCGGAGTGGCGGCAAACAATGCCAGCGGCATGTGCTGCGGTGTGGAGTTTAACAGCTATAATACTTTTGCCAGTATGAAGATTGTCCTTACGGACGGGACCAGGCTGGATACTGCGGATCCGGACGCGGACGACAAGCTGCGTGCTCAGCGGCCGGATATCTGGCAAGGGCTTGCTGATTTGCGCCGGGCTATTCTTGGCAATGCGCCGGTGGCAGACCGAATTCGGAAGAAGTTTGGGATCAAAAATACCTGCGGGTATTCCATGAATGCCTTTGTGGATTTTGAACGACCCATCGATATTTTATCGCACCTGATGATCGGCAGCGAGGGGACGCTCGGCTTTATTGCTGAGATTACTTATAATACGCTGCCGGACTTGCCGTTGAAGGCCACGGCTCTGGTTTACTTCCAGGAGCTGGTGGATGCGGGGCGGGCTGTGGCTCCACTGGAGCGGGCAGGGGCGGACGTGCTGGAAATCATGGATCGGGCCAGTATGCTTGCGGTGGCCGGTGATATGAAATATCCGTTTTTTATCGGCCCCTATGATCCTGACAGCGGCCCGGTGCTTAAGCGGGAGGGGCATCCGGATACGATCCACAGCAATTGCGCGGCGCTGTTGATTGAGTTTCAGGCAGACAATGAGCATGATCTGGCGGCCCGGCTGGAGATGGCAGCGGCTATCGTGAACCGCTTCCCGTTACTTCAGCCGGTAGAGTTTACGCGGGATGCGGCCTTGCGCAATAGTTACTGGCATATGCGCAAGGGGCTTTACCCCAGTGTTGGCGGGATGCGGGACATTGGTACGGCCGTAATCATTGAAGATATTTGCGTTGAACCGAAGTATCTGGCGGAAGCCATAGTGGATGTTCAGCGGTTGTTTGTGCGGCACAATTTTCCAGATGCGATTATTTTTGGCCATGCCCGCAATGGTAATATCCACTTTGTTATCTGTACGGATTTCGCGGATGTTCAGCAGGTAAATCAGTATGCTGCGCTGATGGATGAATTGACTCGGGTGGTCGTGGAGAAATATGATGGCAGCCTGAAGGCGGAACATGGCACCGGACGCAATATTGCTCCGTTTGTAGAGCTTGAGTGGGGAGAAGAAATTACTGCCTTGATGTGGCAGGTGAAGCGGCTCCTGGATCCTGATAACATTTTGAATCCTGATGTCGTGCTGACGATGGACCCGCAGGCGCATTTGAAGAATTTGAAAGTGATGCCGGCAGTTTCGCCGATTGTTGATAAGTGTATTGAGTGTGGGTTTTGTGAGCCACGCTGCCCAAGCCGTCACTTGACGACAACGCCGCGCCAGCGCATTGCGATTTTGCGAGAGATTGAGCGACTGGACAGTCTGGGCGATGCTGCCAGCCGAGCCACGGCGGATCAATTGCTGGCGGAGTATGAGTATTACGGCAAAGAGACTTGTGCCGCGGATGGAATGTGCGCGACGTCGTGCCCCGTTAAAATTAATACAGGCGACATGATAAAGACGTTAAGGGCGGCGGAGCATCGGCCGTGGGGGGCGCGAATTGCTAATTCTATGGCCCGATATTTCGGCCCGATTGCGTGGGGTGCGCGGACGGGTCTGCAGGTGGTGCATTACGGGGGCGCACCGGCGCTGGCTGTGGCAAAGGTGTTCATGGGAACGGCGAACAAACTGAGTGGTGGCAAGGTGCCGCGTTTACCTGATCAGATTCCTTTTCCGGCCCCTGCACCAAAATTACCGAAACCTGATCCGACCTTCCTGGGAACGAAGGTTGTTTATTTCGCGACTTGTCTGACACGGTCGCTGGGAGGAATACCCGGCGAGCCGTCTTCTGTGTCGCTGCCGGAGGCCATTATGAGTGTGGCACGGGCGACGAAGCGTCAGATTGTATATCCGGGAAATCTGCCGGGACTTTGTTGTGGCCAGCCGTTTTTCAGCAAGGGTTTTAATGAGGCAGGCCGGATTGCGGCGGAAAAGACAGTGGATTCCTTGTGGGAGGCCAGTGAGCAGGGACGCTGGACTATCATCTGTGATACATCTCCCTGCACAGGTCAGTTGGTGACTGCGCAGACCTTTCTTTCGGGTGAGTATCTGGCGCGGTGGAAGAAGCTGCGTATTCTGGATGTTGTGAGCTGGCTTGCGCGGGAAGTTATCCCTGAGCGTGCGGACTGGCCTCGCCTGACTCGCCGGGTGGTTCTGCATCCTACGTGTACGGTCATGAAGCAGGGGTGGACGTCGGAATTGCGAAAGGTGGCGGAGACGTTTGCGGATCAGGTTGAACTGCCTGTTAATGCTGAATGCTGCGGTTTTGCGGGGGACAGAGGATTTTTGTTTCCTGAGTTGACCATCAGTGCGACCACCCCGGAATCGACCGAAGTGCGGCGTAAGATGGGGTTAGAATTGGCTGATCCGGCCGATCCTTGTGCTCATTTCGCGCGGGCTTCAGAGGCTCATTGTAGTGGCAAAGTTCCGGATGGGGAGTGTGATACCCGGTACTATTCTACATGCCGGACATGCGAGATGGGAATGACTGCCACTACGGGTGAGGCTTATGCGAGTATTATCCATCTGGTGTATGATGCGTTACAGACTGAAAAGACCTGATTTGGGCTGAAAAACCACATTTTGCCGAATTGGATGGGGCTGTTCATGTAATAGCGAACTCGGATGAAACACTCCACCTAGCGTTCCCATCGTCTAGAGGCCTAGGACACCGCCCTTTCACGGCGGCGACACGGGTTCG
>CAYUGQ010000122.1:0-7654 GCA_964444305.1 uncultured Candidatus Sumerlaeota bacterium | reverse complement strand
CCGTCACCGCGGTAGCGGAATTCTCCGGAGGTGAAGCCGTTGGTGGATCCGGCGGTATGGTGACGGGCGCGGCGGACGGTTTCGAGAATCTGAATGAGTGCCCATTCGCCGTCGCCGATGACGTAGGCGTCGATATAGTCGGCCATGATCTCGGGGTTGAACGCACCGTGGCCGCCGGCAATAATAATGGGGTCATCTTCGCGGCGATCTTTCGCGAACACGGGGACGTGTCCGAGATCCAGCATGTTGAGGATGTTGGTATAGTTCATCTCATGCTGGAAGGTGAAGCCGATAACGTCGGCATCGCGCATGGGGCGTTTTGATTCCAGCAGGAAAAGGGGAAGGTTGTTTTCTTTAAGCTGGGCTTCGAAGTCGGGCCAGGGGGCGAAGACGCGTTCGCACTGGTAGCCTTCGATGCGGTTAATCTTTTCGTAAAAGATTTTGAAGCCGTGATAGCTCATGCCGATGTCGTAGACATCAGGGAAGGCCAGGGCGAGGCGGACGTCTACCTGCTGGTCGGGCTTGAGGGTGGTGTTAAACTCTGAGCCGATATAACGGGCGGGCTTGTCTACCTTCAGAAGCATGGCCGGAAGATTGTCTATAATCTGCTGAGAAGTGGTGAGTGGGGTGGTTGTCATTGGATTCATGATCACTGGCTCCGGTTTTTCTGCTGGGGTTTTCTTCTGGCCAGCGCTTTGAAATTGATGGTGGGGTATTTGCGGAGAAGCAGCAGTACGATGAAAAAGACGATACCCAGTTTTCGGTTAATGATAAAGACCACAATGGCGGCCAGCCAAAGAAGAGCGGAAGGGCGCCGTTCTGGTTCGATGAGAGGGGCTTCCGGTTCAGGGCCGATGGGCTCGGCGTGTACCGGGGTAATCTCTGTAGGGACCGGCATCTTGGCGGTGTCGGTCGCATTGCGGGCAGTAGTATCAGGGTTTTTCTCGGTCGGTTCCACGGCTATTCTTTCTCTGATGCTTTGAGACTGATAAAGAGGGGCTTTATTTATTGGTGTGATCGGTGGGGGTTACATTGGTGAGAGAAAGTTAGACACAAGCTCTGGTGGTTCTATTGTGGATATGATACAAGCTCTGGTGTTTTGGGCGGGGTGTGGATGAATAAAGGTGTTGCAACTTCATTAAATTTAGCGTCGTTCCTTGTTTGTTTTCTGGTTGTCAGCGCATCTGAACGAAGGATTTTTCGCTTATGCAGAGTTTGCTGAACCAAAGTGTGTTGGTATTGAACCGCCACTGGACGGCAGTCCATGTGACCAGTGCTCGTCGCGCCCTGGTGCTGCTGTATGGTGAGACGGCGCGGGTGGTTATGGAGGATTACTCGACTCATGATTTTGAGTCGTGGCGGGAATTGTCCACGGTGATGGATTCCGTGAAGAAGATCACGACCCCCTCGTTTGAACTGGCGGTGCCGGAAGTTATTATGCTGACGGATTTTAACCGGTTTCCGCCGCGTCAGCTTAAGTTTTCCCGGCGTAACATTTATATGCGGGACAACCACCAGTGTCAGTATTGCGGAAAGATTCCGAAGAAGGAGGAACTGACCATCGACCATGTGATTCCGCGGAGCAGGGGCGGGAAGACGACGTGGGAGAATGTGGTGCTGGCGTGCATTAAGTGTAATATGAAAAAGGGCAGCAAGATGGTGCAGGATGCGGGGCTGAAACTTCTGAATGAACCGGTGCGGCCGGATTGGCTGGCGTCTGCGCAAATCGGAGGAGGGCCTGCGTCGGGGGGACTGTGGCAGAAGTTTGTGGATAATGCGTACTGGAACGCGCAGTTGGAATCGTAGGCAGATAAGGTTTTAATAGAAACGGCGGGCGCTGGACGTGATTTGGTCCGGGGCCCGCCGTTTATTTATTGGCTGTTTGTTACAGCTTTGCGATGATGGCGTCGGTGTAGTCGGTTGTTGAGGCGGTCCCGCCGAGATCGGCTGTCAGGGTGGTTCCTTCGGCCATGACTTCGAATGCTGCGCGTTCGATACGGTCTGCGGCTTCGTCTTCGCCGAGATGGCGGAGCATCAGAACACCGGAGAGAAGAACTGCAGTGGGGTTGGCGAGGTTGCGTCCAGCGATGTCATTGGCGCTGCCGTGAACGGCTTCGAAAACGGCAATGTCGTCGCCGATGTTTGCGGCTGGTACGACGCCGAGCCCACCGACGAGGCCTGCGCAGAGATCGCTGACGATGTCGCCGTAGAGGTTTTCCAGGAGAAGCACGTCGAACTGGTTTGGGTTGACGACAAGCTGCATGCAGAGGTTATCGACGATGATTTCCTGGTATTCAATTTCGGGATAATCGTTAGCTACGCGGCGGCAGCAATCGAGAAAGAGGCCGTCGCTGAGTTTCATAATGTTGGCTTTGTGGACGGCGGTGACGAGCTTGCGATTGTTTTTTCGGGCGTAGGCGAAAGCGAAACGTGCGATGGCGGTGGAGGCTTTTTCGGTGATGATTTTCAGGCTTTCCACGACGCCCGGGACAACGATGTGTTCGAGGCCGGCGTAGAGATCTTCCGTGTTTTCGCGGACGACGATGAGATCGACGTCTTCATAACGGGTTTTTAGGGCGGGGATGTTTTTGGAGGGACGCAGGTTTGCGTACAAGTTCAGTTTTTTGCGTATGGCGACGTTTACGCTGGTAAAGCCCCCGCCGATGGGGGTTGCGATGGGGCCCTTGAGGGCGACGCCATTGCGGATGATGGAAGTATAAACGTGTTCGGGGATGGGAGTACCGTGGGTGACGGCGACAGCTCCGCCTGCATCCACTCGGTCCCAGTTAATTTTTACGCCGGCAGCTTCGATGATTTTTACGGCGGCGTCTGTCACTTCAGGCCCGATTCCATCACCCGGAATCAGAGTTACGTTGTGCGCACTGGAGGTGGTCATTGGTTATTATTGGCTTTCAATTGACTTGATGGTAATGCGAATTGGTTCATTAAAAGGTTACTTGTAAAGAGAGAAGGTATGCGTGAAAGTGGGAATGGACGTGACTGGCGGAGGATTTGACATAGCTGGGACATCAATTCGCATGCGGGCGGCGGTGCTGTTTATTGCGATAATGGGGACGGTGATCTTTGCGGGGTGCGAGGGAGGGCGGAAGAACCGGGATTCGGGGCTTCACACGACTAATTCGATTGTGTTTACCTTGGGGAATGACATTTCTAATATGGATCCGGCGCAGATGTCGGACATCGAATCTGCTCAGGTGGCCATGCAGGTTTATGAGGGGTTGGTGCGATTTAAAGAGGGAAGTGTTGAGGTGGAGCCGGGGCTGGCGGAGCGCTGGGATGTTAGCGAGGACGGGCTTACGTGGGACTTCTATTTAAGAGACGGGGTGGCGTTTCAGGATGGGTCGCCCTTTACGGCGGATGCGGTTGTGTTCAGCGTGATGCGGCAGATAGATGAGGAGCATCCGGCTCATGTGAGCGGGAGGATGAGGTATGCGAAACTGCTTTTTGGCGATCCTTCCAGCACCGAGACGGCGCTGGTGAAATCTGTGACGGCGGTGTCGCCGGGGCAGGTGCGTTTTGAGCTGGCGCGGTCGTATATGCCATTCCTGAAAAATCTGGCTATGACGCCGGCTTCTATCTTGTCGCCTCAGGCGTGGGAGACTCTGGGCGGGGATATGAATACGACTATGGTGGGTACGGGGGCGTTTCGTCTGCGTCGATATGTGAGAGATCAGCGGCTTGAGCTGGTGCGCAATGACCAATATTGGGGAGAGAAGGCGCGGTTGCAGGAGGTGCAGTTTCAGATTTTGCGGGATCCCAACACGCGGATGAACAGTGTGCGCCGGGGAGACAGCGATGTCATCACGGGTATTGATCCGTATTCCCTGCAGTTGCTGGAGGATGACAAGGGGGTGACGGTGCTGAAGGAGCCGAGTATGAACACGGGGTACCTGGGTATGAACTGTGCGGTGCCGCCGCTGGACAACCCGAAGGTGAGGCTGGCGTTGTGTTATGCTATTGACCGGGAGTTTCTGACGGATGTGCTGTTTAATAAGACGAGTGTAATTGCGACAGGAATTCTTCCGCCTGGTATGGCAGGGTATGATGATGCGCGGGAGGGCTGGCCTTATAATCCGCAACGGGCAAAGAAATTGTTGGCGGAGGCTGGCTTTTCAGATGGATTTGAAATTCGGTTTTCGACTCATAACCGGGCACGCATTTACTCGCCGGTGGGAATCGTGTTGGCGGAGCGAATTCAGCAGGACCTGGCTGCGGTGGGGGTGAATGCGGTGCTGGATACGATGGAGTTTCCGACGTTCCTGGAGCGGCAGAAATCGCGGGAGTATGAAATGTCTAATGGGGGATGGATCAGCGATAATGGTGATCCAGATAACTTCCTGTTTGAACTGGTGGGGCGGGAGGACAACAATTTTCATTATAGTAACCCGGAGGCAACGCGCCTGATGCGTGAGGCGGCGGCGGAGCCCGATGAGGCGAAGCGCCATGAGATGTATCGTGAGGCGGAGGCTATGGTGGCTGAAGGGCCGCCGATGGTACCGCTAAACCATGCTTTGCAGATTATGGCGGTGACAAACCGGGTGAAGAACTTTGTGCTTCATCCGACGGGGGTGAACCGTCTGGACCGGGTGTGGGTGGAGGAAGCGGACTAGGACTTAAGTGTGGGGGAGTCAGGATTTGAAGCGGCGGAGGCAGAGGCAGAAAAGGTCGAAAAAGCCTTTCATGCCGTTCAGGGTGCTGACTTTACTGCCGGGGTCGTTTACCCATTTGACCGGGGCTTCTTTGATTTTATAGCCTAGTTTGTGGGCGATGGTGAGCACTTCGACGTCAAAGGCGAAACCATGCAGTTTCTGACGGGGAAAGATATCGTTGGCGGCTTTTGCTGAGAAAAGTTTGTAGCCGCACTGGGTGTCGGCCACGCCGGGCACGAGGAACACCTGGACGATCGTATTGAAGATGCGGCCGACGAATTCGCGGGATTTGGGCTGACGGACGGCGAGGTCGCTGTCGGGCAGGCCACGGGATCCGATGACGACATCATAACCTTCGTCGGTAAGGGGCCAAAACCTTTCCAGCATTTCGATGGGGGTCGACATGTCTGCATCGGCAAAAAGGCGCCAGTCGCCAGTGGATTCTAGCATGCCGCGACGAATGGAGTAACCTTTGCCGCGATTGGGGGAATTGGTGATGACGCGGACACGGGGGTGACTGCATTGTTCTACGAGTTCGGCCGTGCGGTCGCGGCTGCCGTCGTTAACGACAAGCAGTTCCCAGGTGTAGGGTTGTTTGTCGAGGTAGTCGACCATCTGAGGCAAAGTTTTCCCGAGGCGTTTTTCCTCATTGTAGGCGGGAATTACGACGCTGAGATGGGGATTTGTGGTATTATCTTGGTTCATCTGTGTCGGCTAGCCTGACGGAATGTTGGTATCCGGATTCGGACTTACAATGGGTTTTCCGGACTTATTGACGTTGAAACTTCCGCAGGAGGTCACCGGTCGCAATAAGAATCATTCGCGTTCCGATGCCTGCCAGGGTGGCGGTATCCATCAGGATGTTTTTGCTGTGGTGTTTTCGGTAATAGAGCCACATGCTGCGATGGCGCTGATAGTTCATTTTAAAAGGAACTTGGCGGGCGGATTTTTCATAGTGATGGAGGATTTTTGCGGTGGGCAGATAGACGATTTTCCAACCGGCTTTATGCATGCGATAGCACCAGTCAACGTCTTCGGCATACATGAAAAATTCGGGATCGAGCGGGCCTACCTGGTCGATAACGGTGCGGCGGGTCATGAGGGCGGCACCCATTACCCAATCGACGGTGCGTGTGGTGGTGCGTTCTTCGTCGGACAAAAGGTATTCCCGGGAAAAGCGGTTGGATGGAAAGAGACGGGTGAGGAGAGATTTCCGGTTGAAGAGGGCTGTGCGGTGGGTGGGAAATGCACGGCAGGATTGTTGGATTGTGCCGTCCGGGCTGATGAGCTGGGCTCCGACGGCACCTACATCAGGGTGGGCGTTCAGGTAATCACACATCTTGAAAATAGCGTCGCGATGGACCTCGGTGTCGCTGTTGAGGAGGAGGATGTATTGGCCGAGGGCGATGTTGATGCCGTGATTATTTCCACGGCTGAAACCGACATTTTCTGACAGAGCCACCAGTCGGGCCTGGGGAAATTCGTGTGCAACCATTTGCTGGCTTCCGTCGGTAGAGGCGTTGTCTATGACGATAATTTCGCAGTCGGGATTAAGCAGGTACGATTGCAATGACTGGAGACAGGCATGCAGCAGGCGACGCGTGTTCCAGTTTACGATGATGACCGAAACGCGGATCGTTGGTGGGGGAGTGGAATGGGCGTCAGGGTTTTCCAGCGGCGGTTTCCCGGACGGTCTGGTCGTAATCAGCGGCTACTTTGGCAAAAGAGAAATGGTCTATGGCATACTGGCGGCCTGTCTGACCCATTTGGGCGGCGCGCTCGGGGTTGCTTTTCAACGTGAGAATGTGATCGGCCATTTCCTGAGGATCGCGTTCGCGGCTGATGAGAGCGGCGTCGGCCTCGGTTAAGATGTCAGCTACCACGCCGGTGACGCCGGCAACAATGGGGCGTGCGATGGAGAGATATTCGTAGATTTTTGAAGGCACGGTGATCATGGTCAGGTCGTTCTTCATGTAGGTGACAATAAGGACGTCTGAGGCGTGGAGCATGGCCGGGACTTCATTGCGGGGCCGGTAAGCGATTATGCGGACGTTCTGCAGGTTGTCGGCTTTGATTTTCTCTTCCATCATTGGCAGGGCGGCGCCTTTGCCTACGAAGAGGAAGAGAATGTTCGGGTCCTGTTGCTGGATGATTCGGGCCGTATCGAGGATTTTTTCAATGCCCATGAGAAGGCCGAAGTTGCCGAGAAAACTTACGACGTATCGGCCTTCGAGGTCGTATTGCTGTCGGGCGGCATCCCGGTCGATGTTGGCGGGGTTGTACAGTTCGGGATCGACCCAGTCAGGCAGGAGTCGGATTTTCTCGCGGGGGACGCCCTTGGCGACGAGGTTTTCTGTGAAGCCGCGGGTGACTACGCCGATACGGGTGCTGGCCTGGTATATTTTCTTTTCCAGCCAGAACGCAACGCGTACCATGAGGGGCTGTTTCATCATGCCGACGGCGACGGCACAATCGGGCCAGATGTCGCAGACGTCAAACATGAGGGGAATGCGGCGGAGCTTTGAGACGAACCACCCGCCGACGCCGTTGGGCAGGGGGCTGATGGCAACGAGGGCGTCATATTTTCCGGGGACGCTGAGGGCTTTTAGAGTACCGAGGACCATGAAGGAGGCATAGGTGAACATGCGCCGCCAAAAGACGTCGGGCCCTGTGCTGCCAAAGGCCCACACGCGGTGGATGTCGGCTCCGTAAAGGGTCTCGCGCTTTGGTTGTTTGCGGCTGACCTCACCATTGCGAATAGTGGAGGGGTGGCTGGGGATGCCGGTGACGACGGTGACCTGGTGCCCCTGTTGGACCAGGTATTCGACGATTTCAACCCCGCGAGTGGAGGTGCCCACGGTTTCCGGGGCAAAATGTTGGTGGAGTATTAAGATGTTCACGATTGCGGAATATAAACCACAGGGGATGCGCGGGGCAAGGGAAATCCTTTGGCCGTGATAAAATGAGTTTTTCTAGTCTTTCAG
>CAYUGQ010000121.1:0-7700 GCA_964444305.1 uncultured Candidatus Sumerlaeota bacterium | reverse complement strand
TCGTCGAGTGCGGCGTATTTGAAAGCGTCGTCATTCGGCCGTCCAAACTTAAAAGATGGTGCTGGAATGCGGAATCGAACCGCAGACCTACTGATTACGAATCAGTTGCTCTACCAACTGAGCTATTCCAGCAACCGCGAAAATCAGACACTGCCTTGCCGCAAAAATTCGCAGGAATAAAGCCTGTATGCCACGGCCCGTTTATGCTTCGGCATCAAACTCCATCAGCTCAAAATGGCGAAGCCGTTCTCCATCCAGCCGGCTCGCAGGCGGATCTTTCAAAAAATACAATTCTAATGTAGTGCTCGCTCCCTTGAAAACCACTATCACCGTGCGATCCGTCATCTGGTTCATAAGATAAAACCCACGACCCCGCCTGTCCATCAGGCCGCGATCGCTCTTTTGACGGTCCAGCGAATTGCCAACCCGAAGCGCACTGAGCACCCCCGCATTGTCACTGATCCTCAAAACAATCATGTTATCAGTATGCGCCGCCCGAACCTCCACCTGGTCCGAATCATCCAAGGCAATAAAATCATCCGGCTCATACTTCCGTTCGTGACTTCCCGGCCGACGAAAACCGTGAAAAATGCAGTTCGTAACAGCTTCCTTCACCGCAAGCCCCGCCGCCGCACACCGCGGCGCAGAATGCCCGTTCCGCTCAAAATAATTCTGGGCGTTGTCCATCACAAGGTTAACATCATCGCGACTGCGAACCGTCCAGTTTTCCAAACCTTCCAGCTCATCAGGGTTCTCAGTAGAAAGAAACGGGTTCGCCCGCCTCTGCAGAACATTCTGCGGATTAATAGCCAGACGAATAGCCTCTTCCGCAAACGGCGCTTCCAAATATATAATGTGCCGGATATGGAGTCGCAATAAATCCAGGTAGCTGTCACTGCACAAATCCAGCAGGCATAAAACTCCCCGGGTTTCATGCTTTGTATTATCCGAAAAATCCGCCATTAATCGCCGTAGATAATCCGAAGAGTAGACCACCGCCGTCGTCGATTCAGACCGCGTAAGCGAGTATTGTGCTTCCGGTGCCTGCGCCATTACCCAAAAGCGAACAGCCTCGTTCACCCCGTGAAGCCACACGGAGGGAAAGAAAGGAATGCTTGAATGTGGCCCGAAGATGCTCATCCAAACAACCTGTTATCCACAGTTGAAACGAAGCGTCAAGCGCATAACAAAACCTGTTTGCGAAACCCCACAGAGTTTCATCTTACGCCGCGGCCTCTTCACGCTCCCGCGATCGCCCTTCCATCAGGCGGATGGCCCAGATACTTCCTTCATATAGAAGAATCAGTGGACCAAGCATCAGAAGCATGCTGAACGGATCAGGCGAAGGCGTCGTAACCGCCGCAATAACCGCCATACCCACAATCGCCCCCCGGCGGTGCCGAACCAAAAGCGCCGCCGAAACAATGCCCAGGCGCGACAGCAAAAGCAGAACCAGCGGAAACTCAAACACCAGCCCAAACATAAACATCATCATGAGAATGAAGCTGATATACCGCGACGCCACAAGGTTCGGTTCCAGAAACGGAATACTGTCACCAAACGAAAGCAATGCCTTCAACACGATCTGGGAGATCATATAGGCAAACCCCGCCCCCATGGGAAACAAAAGAATCGATGCCCCCAGCAAAGGCCCAATCACGCCCCGCTCAGACCGCAAAAGCCCCGGCGACAAAAACAACCAGAACTGCCACACGATCATCGGGATCGTCACCACCGCACTCAACAGCAAAGCCCCCTGGACCCATAGAAAAAACGGCTCGAGCGGAGTAAGAAACGTCAGATTCGCCCCCGTCTTCGGACCAATCTGAATCGGCTCCGTCTGCCCATCAATAATAATGCGGAAAGAATCCTGCGCAAGCCGGCCAACAATTTCCGGAGAAATCGCATCCTCTCCATTCATCGGCCCTGTCGGGATTTCCGTCGGCGGAGAAATCGCCCATCCTTCGACATCACCCGTCTTACCCAGGAAAAGCGTCAGCAGACTATGATCCTGATCACGCGGCAGATTAACCAGCGGACGCATCAGGAATGAAATCGTCTGAGGCGCTGCCATAAACGAAAGCAAAAATGCGATCACAAACCAGCCCACACAAATCAGGATCCTTACTCGAAGTTCCTGCAGGTGATCAGTAAAGCTGAGAATTTTGCCTTCCAGGGACCCCTGGTCAGGTTCGCGCGGGTTGTCACTCATGGGGGATCAGGCTTGGGGAAGGTCTACACACTCGTAAGTCCACAGGCTTAATTAAAGTGCTGTTGACCCCACCCCGAGAACGCGGCCTTATCGGCAGCTACGCGCTGTGTTCTGAAGTCGTATTGGTTTCCTGCGTTGCCTGGGCAGCCGTCTCCGACGTGTCCGGCACCTGCTGCTTTGGCTTATCAGGGGACGCAGGCTGATTCCGCGGCTCATCGTCCATTTCCGTCAGGCCGCGAGCAGCATCTTTAAATTCCCGGATGCCGCGACCAAGGGCCTGGCCGATTTTCGGTAAGCTTTTTGGGCCAAAAATGATCAAAACGATCACAAAAAGAATGGCCATTTCCATCGGGCCGACGTTCGGCAACATAGTACAGTCCCCTAAATTTTATATCTCCATAGATTAACTGTCGACTCACAACCTATTCAGCCACTGCTAACCCACGGAGTATGTTTCCATGACCATGAATGATACCCTTCAGACCGCCCTCGAACAGGCCGCCGAACTGTTAATGTCCCATTTCGGCAAAATCGAACAGTTCGAACGTAAATCTGAAATTGATCTGGTCACACAGGCAGACCATGAAGCCGAAGAGCTCATCAAGGAAATAATTACCTCCGCTCATCCCGACCACGAAATTCTCGGTGAAGAGTCCGGACTTCAGGCCGGAGCCGACCACACGAAAGTCCGCTGGCTGGTCGATCCCGTAGACGGCACCACAAACTTCGCCCACGGGATCCCCATTTTTTGCACATCCATCGCCGTCGAAGTCGCAGGCGAAATCGTCCTCGCCGGCGTCTGCAACCCCTACATGAAAGAAACCTACCTCGCCGAAAAGGGGAGTGGCGCCACCCTCAACGGTCGCAAAATAAAAGTCTCCAACATCGACACTCTCGCCGATTCCATGGTCATCAGCGGCTTCCCCTACGACCGCCGCGAACGCACACAACATTACCTGAAAGCCTGGGAGCTCATGATGGGCCGCGCCCAGGGCCTCCTCCGCATGGGCAGCGCCGCCCTCGATCTCTGCTATGTAGCCGCCGGCCGCGCCGAAGCCTACTGGGAAGAAAGCCTCCACCCCTGGGATACCGCCGCGGGCCTGCTGATCGTCCGCGAAGCCGGTGGCCGCGTTACAAACTTCCACGGCCAACCCTTCAATCCCTACATGAAAGCAGTCCTCGCCACCAACGGCCACGTTCACGAGCCCGTCATGAAAATCCTCGAAGAACGCCAGAGATTTTCGGAACAATACTGCCCCGAACAATGTCGTTGATTCCCATGATCAGGCAAATTTTCCGCGCCCTAACAATCGCTGCATTTCTCACACCGGCGGCAGCAACCATCCACGGCCAACAAGGAAACCAGGCAGCCTACACCCAGCCCGCTGAAAACCTGATCGTCATCATAGCAGACATCCAGCGCCACTTAAATGACGACGTCTATCGCTTCGAATACCCCCGCGACGTCAACGGCCAGAACGTCTTTCGCTCCGCTATCGTCCAACTGTCCAACTACGAAAAGCTCTATCCCGGACGCAATGCCGACGTCGTTGCCCTCGGCCGGGCTCAGGCCTTCGAGCGCCTTTGCGCCTTCCGCGAAGCCGGCCTGAACTACACAAAGGCCCAGGAAGCCACCACCGACGAAGGATTGAAAAAACTCGCCACCGCCGGCTTTGAACGCACAAAAAAGTTCTCCGAAGTCGTCGATCGCGACCTCGATCAATCCTCTCTCCGCAATTACGAAGACGCCCTGAAAGCCCAGATTGCCGATCTCGACAAACTGGCAGGGGAGTATGCTAACACTCACCACGCCTGCCTCGCCCGCCTCGAACGCGAACGCACCCAGATGCGCCTGGCTGAGTTCTTCGCCATGTTTCGCTTCATGCGTCCCTACACCACTGAGATGGCCCTGGAGCAGCTTAAGAAAAACCTCGAAGCCAATTCCGACAGCAAGCTCCGCTACACCCACCATCTCATGCTGGCCAGCCTCAATTATGAGCTGGCCCGCGAATACACCGTTCTCTATGATCCCGAAGGCCCCGACTTTCGTATGCAGGATTTCGAGCAATACGCCAACGCCGCCCGCGCCGAATTAGCCATCGTCGAACAGGCCGACGGTTACGCCGAAAAACAGGAAGGCCGCGCTCTTCTCACCGCCCTCGAAGCCTTTATCGAACGCATTAAAGACCGCGCCCGCTAAACTCACAGCCCCCGCCTCACCATTTATAACGGCAGTTTAGACAATGTCGGTCTGCCTGCGAAGCACCAAAAGCCCCCAAAAGCATACCCGCCGGACCAATTAGGCACCAACCCACAGCACCCGCCCCCGCAGAATAGCCCCGCTGCATAAATTGAATCGAAGGCGACTGGCAGCGCGGACACATCGCAATATTTCCGACAGCCCCGTGCGGAACCCTTTCCGCAGATAAGGCCTCATTGCGACGCGGCCCCACTTCCTGCCGGCCTTTTCTCGGCGCTACCACCGCCGGCGGCCCCGCATGAGGATGCCCCGTTAACTTAGACCACTGCTGCTGCGCCCTGACTTCCTCAGCCATTCGCGCCAACTCCTTGCGCCTCTCTTTTTCCGCCGCCGCGCGAACCATGGCCTGCCGCTGATTCTCCTCCCGACACCGAAAGCACCGCCCAAATCTCATCTCATACCGCTTCTGATTCACCCCGCACTGCGCACATGCCACCGTCTGCAGCCGGTGACTCTGAACCCATCGCAATAAAAGCCCCGCCAGCGCCACCGCCACCCCAAAGCAAATCACCCCCAGCCCCACCTCAAAAATCTTAGGCTCCACGGCGAAAAAACCATACCCACATAAAATCGCGCCCAGACCCGACAGCGTCCCCGACACCCAAATGATCAGCTTCATAAGCCACCTGTCTATAACGGCAAAGTATAAATTCAAAATACCACAGTCCCACCAAGCCCCCAAACGGTCAAGCTGCAATTTCAGCGAAGAAAAATAACATCCCTCAAGACGCATTTCCGATAATTCTTGCCACCCCCCCCTAACCACTGCCTTGTTCAACCGAAGCCCTGCGAAACCACCAGCATAAAAAAATCCCACCCCCGGAGCATTGCCAGTGACCTTTTCCAGAGTTTTAAAGCTCATGATCCTGCCCTTCATCGGCATGATCCTCATCGGTCTTCCCTTTGCCGAACTCATACGCGCAATGCGCACTCCTCCCGTCGCCATCGTCAGTGCCCCCGGCAGCGCAACTTTCAATCTAGACGAACCTAAAAGAGTAACCGTCTGGCGAAAAAACTCCGGCGTCTCCGCCGACAATGAATTCCGCACAACAGAAAACAGCCTGCCCGCCGGGCTCTCCATAAGCATCCGGAATCTTGATTCCAACACCACCGTCCCCATTCTGGAATCCTCCGGTGCAACCATGACATCCAATGATATCGTACGAACATCCCTCATAAAAGCTGAGCTCGAACCGGGAAACTATGAAATCGCAGTAAGCACCAGCGGAGAACAACTCGATCTGGAAGTCCGCCAGCAGGTTTTCAATGGCATTAGATTTCTCACCATGATTGCCGGAAGCATCTTCGGCGGCATCCTGTTTTTGATAGGCGTTCTTTATGGCATTGTCGTCATCATTCGTGAGCTCACCAGGAAAAATACCCCTGCCCAGCCACAACCCTAGCCTCCCGCCACAACCTCCCGAATATGTCTAAGTCCGCAGACATAATCCAGCCTTGAACCCACCCGGAGCCATAACTGCTCCAATTTCAAGAAATGTGACGGATCACACCCCTTGACCACACCCACAGTCTACGAGTCCAACCTCAGTCTTCCCCTTAAAGCCCGCGGAAAAGTCCGCGACATTTACGACCATCCAGACGGAGTTCTTCTCGTAGCCTCCGATCGCCTCAGCGCATTCGACGTCGTCTTCCCGGACCCCATCCCCGGCAAAGGAACCGTCCTCAATCGCCTGGCCGCCTACTGGTTCAACCAAACCAGCCACCTCGTAGCCAATCACCTGATCACCGCCGACAGTGCCGCCATCGATGCCATCGCCGGCGACCCCGCCATGGCAAATCGGTGCAGTCTTTGCCGTCGCGCCATGCCGTTCCCCGTCGAATGCGTCGTCCGCGGTTATCTCGAAGGCAGCGCCTGGAAAGATTATCAGGAAACCGGCATGGTCAGCGGAGTCAAACTTCCCCCGGGTCTCCGCCGCCGCGAGCGCCTCCCCGAGCCCATATTCACCCCCAGCACCAAAGCCGAAGAAGGCCACGACGAACCCATCGACTTCCCCCGCGTCGTCGAGCTGGTCGGCCTGCAGGCTGCCTCCTTTCTAAAATCCGTCAGTCTCGAACTCTATAAATTCGCCCACGAACAGCTTCTGCCAAAGGGCATCGTTCTTTCCGACACAAAGTTTGAATTCGGCCGCGACGATAAAGAGGAAATCATCCTCATCGACGAGGCCCTCACTCCCGACTCCAGCCGATTCTGGGAAGCCGACACCTATCACCCCGACGGCGACGCCCGCAGTTTCGACAAGCAATACGTCCGCGATTACGTCGAGTCCCAGGGATGGAATAAAAAGCCCCCCGCACCCCGTCTCCCTGAAGAAGTGATCAATGGAATGACTAAGCGGTACATGGAAATTTACACAGTAATTACAGGCGAAAGCCTCGACTGATACGAGAAGGACTGAGAATTAACATGATTAAGGCACGAGTGGTGGTTTTCCTGAAGGCAGACGTAATGGATCCCCAGGGTGTAGCCGTCGGACAGGCGTTGGAAAGTCTCGGCCACAAAGGCGTCAAGAAAGTACGCGTAGGCCGCGCGTTTGACCTCGAACTGGAAGCCACAGATGCCGCAGCCGCAGAAGCTGAGGTTAAGCAGATGTGCGAAAGTCTCCTGGCTAATATGGTCATCGAACGATACGAAGTTACCATCCAGCAGCCAGCAGGTGCCGCCTGATGAAAATCGCCGTAGTTGTATTTCCCGGTTCAAACTGCGAACTTGATACCATTCGTGCCGTCGAGACTCTTACCGGCAATGCCCCCGCTATCGCCTGGCACAAAGACCCGCTTCCCGCAAACACAGACCTTGTCCTTCTGCCCGGTGGATTTTCCTATGGCGATTACCTTCGCGTCGGAGCCATTGCACGCTTCTCCCCGGTCATGGAAAGCGTCAAACAGCACGCCGAAGCCGGCGGTCTCGTCATGGGTATTTGTAACGGATTTCAGATCCTTCTCGAAGCCGGCCTTCTTCCCGGTGCTATGATCCGCAACAAAGACATCCACTTCGTCTGCAAATGGACACACCTGAAAACCGAGCGCACTGATTCACCCTTCACCCAGGGCGTTCCATCCGTCGTAAAAATCCCCATAGCTCACGCCACCGGAAACTACTACATCGATGAAAACGGCCTCGCAAAGCTCGAAGAAAACCGCCAGGTCGTCTTCCGCTATTGTGATGCCGAAGGCAACGTGACTCCCGAAGCCAGCCCCAACGGCAGC
>CAYUGQ010000120.1:0-7712 GCA_964444305.1 uncultured Candidatus Sumerlaeota bacterium | reverse complement strand
GCACAGGGTTATTACTTTCTTCTTACTGCCCCCTGTTGCCCTGGACTGGCAAAGTCGTCATTGCCATTGCCGGGTGAGCATCAAAGTAACAATACAAGCGCCACCCGACCTCTGCGAACATCCGATTGGGCAAGGAATCTGTACGGGCTCGAGAAGGGAGTTTGGAGGAGTAAAGCATCACTACTGCCCATTTAGAGGAGAGTCCCTTATCGATGATTAAAATTTCTTCACGAGTCGTGTCAGTCTGCATGGAGCAGTGCTGTATCCAGGGTGCGCGCACAAGATAGCGGGTCAGGCCGGTGTGGTCATGGTTTGCGACCATGGCTTCGGCAGCTAAACGGCCCTCAGCGCTGCGAGGGTCGGTAATTAGCTGGAATGCGTCCATAATCCGGGCGGCGCTTGCGGAAGTTCTTTTGTCGTTTAGGGGGCCGGCAGCAGTGAGCGGATCAGCTTGGGCGAGATTAAGAGAACAGTGCGCACACGGGGTGGGAAGAGTAATGCTGGCTGAGGATTCGTTGCCAAACAGTTCCTTAGACTGAGCTTCAATAATATCCGGGGGAAAGCCATGGAACAGGTTTTTGACGGCTGGGTCTGCAGGAGTACTTAGGGCGAGTGTCATCCAATCCGACGCCGGAAGCGTAAAGTTCAAGCTTGATCTGGCAGCAGGAGAAATTTTAAATTCGCTTGCCGTGATTGGAAAATCCATCGAATTCTGCGCGACCCGGGTAAGACTGGCCAGGGTCGCAAGTTGGCTGGCAAACGGCTGATTTTCATGTCGTCCCCAGGTCTCTCCGCTAATCTGATTTTCGACGTAAACAGAAACGTCGGCTCTGGCGCTGCTGGTTGTTCGGGTTATCTGCTTAACCAGGCGCTGAGCCGGTTCTAGCGGCGGAATAAGGGATCCTCCGATCCACAAAATTGCCAGCCCCGCAACTGTGGCGTAGCCGGTTCGTGAGGCTTTTGGGACGCCAGACTCGAAACGGCGCGCATATAAGCCGCTGATGCCAATCAGCATTGCCAGCGGCACTGAGATGGAGAATTGACGTGTGAAAAGATTATCGGATAGAAGTGGAAAGGCAACGCCCGCAAGTGACAGCAAGATCCATAGGGGCAAAATCCGGAAGGTCTTCCAGGGACGTACGCCAAAGATAGCGACGACAAATAATGCCCAGCCCGCCAAACCCGTATTTAACAACCCACAGAAAACCACGCTGTGAGCATCTGAATATCCATATTCTACCAGGGGAATTCTATAGAACACGTTATAGAGCGTATTGAAACTGCCGACGCCCCATCCGCTGAAAGGCCGTTCCATTAAAAGGGCAGTGGCGGTTCCGAAGACCCGAAGCCGATTTAAAATCGAAGCATCGGTGGGTATCAGCAACGATTGCCAGCGAAGGCGGACCGGTTCGTATAACAACACGAAAGCAACCAGCAACAAAACAACGGCGGCCAACGGATAGTATCTTCGAGGATCAGAGGTGTTGCCGGACCTGTGCCACCAATACAGAAGAATAATACTTTGAATGGCCAGACCGATATATGCTGACCGTGTAAAGGTGAGGGATATGGAAAATATTACTGCGCCAAAAACTAAAGCTGCAAAGGCGTAGCGTCTGTGGGATAATCGCGAGGGCAAATTGCACAAAAATGCCGGCCACACCAGTAATAAAAGGGCGCTGTCAGTTATTGGATTGCCCAGCATTCCTATACTACGGTGCGTAGCTTCTCGCACTCCGAGCGAATCCATAACTGGATAAAAGGCATAGGCGATATCGGGCAGAAAAGCGCTATAATTGGGGCCCGCAAAAAGGGACAACACTTTAGGCAAACAAATCAGAAAGATTTCGAAAGCCGCAATTAACTTAAAGGATATGGCAACCATCGGCTCTACCCTAACTGTTGCTTTACGTGATGCCAGAACAAACAAAATTGCAAATAGCGCTACCGTGTTCATCAAAAACGCTGCCTGGACGACGTCATAACCTTTAATTATCCATAGATTCCAGGACGTCCTCAGAGCCTCGCCTTGCCGAAATGCTCCGTAAGAAGCAGCCACAAATAACAGCCAGCCCAGCCGGCGATATCCTTTTAATAAGATAACCCCTGTAACACCGACAGTTATAAATAATAATACTGCTAAATGAATGCTTCCATCTTGAGCCTTGGAAAGAATGTAGTTAAACAGTTTGTTGGGTAGAAAAGGAAAAAAAACATTCAGGGGCAGTAATACCAGCACAAAAGCGAACAACATCCTAACCCATTGAGACTTGAGCATAGGATCAGGTCCTCCGACCCCGGAAATTAAGCCATGCTACGTAACCTAAAACAAGTAAAACAAATATGAAACCAATTGCACGGATGCCTACGTAGTGCCAGCTAAAGGCAGGGGCACCGATTTGCTCCTGAGGATCGTTAAGACGGGCTTTCTCAATAGGTCTATAACCTTTTGTCAGCGAGGCTAAAATGGATTGGGCTGTATTCCCCGAGGGAATAGGAGAAATCCTACTAACATTGTGCTTTATGACCGTGAATGGTCGAACCGTCTTTACACTTATAATTTCCTGGGGCAGAAGGGTCGTGTCGTGGTGTTTACTATAATTTTTGTTAGTGACGTTGCGCTCGACTAATCCATTACTTTCAATGGATGTAGAGGAGGATATTACTCGATTATCGTCCATTGCCTGAGAATAATAGATAAAGGTATTCCCGCCGCGCAAAGGCATTTTCAGTGTAGTGGTGGTAAATCTCCCGTCTGCACTCTTCTCATTATGACTGGCGACGGGTTTTACTATTAATCTAAAAGGTGGCTGGCGAAACCAGAAGTCCGCATAAGCCACTAGATCAGTCAGAAAGCCGTCCAGCCACTCCTTAGGGAAATAAGGGGTCGACTGATCGATTCCTTTTTCCCAGTACCTGGCCTGAGATTTCACCTTCTCCTCATACCCGATTATATCGCTGTCTTTAGAGCGAACCCTCACAACCAGTTCCGTAGAGAAATACCAGGCATCTACATGGTAGATCGTAACATTTTCCCCTTCTGTTTTGGTGACCTTCGAGGTTACGTGAAGATTCACGACCTCTGGTTTCAGCCCGGCGGGTGGTGCATCCCATGTGGCTGGGATTGTAAACCCGTGAACAGACAGACTAAAAGCTATAAAAAATCCTGACCAGGCAAATCGTAAAGTCTTTAGCATAGTGTCTCCAGGATAAAAGTCGGATAATAAGTTTTACGCTTGCGATTCAGCAGGCTCATGGTATTTATGCCTCAGCAGGTAAGAACTGGAACAAAAGCCCTTGTCCGGCGATTTTCAAATAATGTCTGCAGGAAAAGGATTTTTGCAAGTTTTATCAGACAGACTCTAAGTGAATGTTCCCTAATGGTGCCTGGCCTGGTTTTTTACCGGGTTATGGCTTTTGGGAAATGCGATGAGATTTCGAGGGGACCTGGCTTATGATGGGTGTTTGTGGATTGCGGGATTGGGTTTTGGGTTTGGTTTTTTTGGTGTCGGGGGGTTGTGGCTGGGGTGCGGGGGCGGGGCCGTTTGCGGTGGAGGTTTTGGATGGGGCGACGAGTCGGGGGATTCCTTTGGTTGTGCTGGAGACGACTTATGGGGGGAGGTATGTGACGGATAGTAATGGGCTGGTGGCTTTTGATGAAGGGCTGGCTATGGGGCGGGATGTGTTTTTTCGGCCGAGATCTGACGGGTAGGAGTTTGAGGGCCCGCCGCTGGCAAGGGGGGGCGTGACGCTGCGGGTGGAGGGGGGGACGACGGGGACGATTGTCATGAGGAGGACGATGCTTGCAGAGCGGCTTTATCGGATTACGGGGGCGGGGATTTATCGGGATTCGGTTAAGCTGGGGGTGGATGTGCCGATCAGGGAGCCGTCGCTGAATGGGGGTGTGATTGGGCAGGATAGTGCGTTGACGACGGTTTTTGGGGGAAGGATTTTTTGGGTGTGGGGCGATACGACGCCGCTGAGGCATCCGCTGGGGAATTTTGGGGTGACGGGGGCGTGGTCGGATTTGCCGACGTCGGGGGGGCTGGCGGTGGAGCGGGGTGTGGATCTTGAGTATATTATGGGTGAGGGGAAGGGGGATTTTGTGAAGTCGCTGGTGCCGGGGCAGCCGGGTGATGAGTCGAATGTGTATTGGTTGAGCTGCCTGATGACGGTTCCGGATTCTTCGGGGCGGGAGCGGATGCTGGGGTGGGTTTCGAATGTGGATGGGGCGTCGATGGAGACGCTGAATCGGAGGATTATGGAGTTTGACCGGGTGAGGGAAGAGTTTGTGGCGGTGGCGGACTGGCCGGCTTCGGCGGCGGTGCAACCGGGCGGGCATGGTGTGAGGGTGCGGTTGCCGGAGGATTTGGATTCGTTAGGGGGTGGGGTTTTGCGTCCGGATGAGGCTGATGGGGGTTTTGAGGATTATTATGTTTTTACGAGTTATGATGAGCAGGTGCGGGTGAGAGCGACTTATGAGGCGGCGAAGGACCCGGGGCAGTATACGACGGTGTCGCTGAAGATGCGGCCTTTTGATGTGGAGACGGGGAGGACGATTAAGCTGCATGGGTGTAGTATTGGGTGGAATGATTTCCGGGGGTGCTGGACGATGATTGCTTCTGAGATTGGTGGGAGTTCTATGCTGGGAGAGTTGTATTATCTTGAGGCGCCGACGCCGATGGGACCTTGGGAGGGGGCGGTTAAGGTTGTGACTCATGATAATTATACGATTTATAATCCTCTTCAGCACCCGGAGCTGGCGGAGGAGGGGTCGCCTTATTTGTATTTTGAGGGGACTTATACGAAGATGTTTTCGGGTAATGAGGTGGGGACGCCGTGGTATGATTATAACCAGATTATGTATCGGCTGGATTTGCGGGATGAGCGGTTGCACCAGTAGGCCGGGTGATGCTTTGGCCCGGCATGCCGGTTGGCATGGCAGGGGTTATTCCTGGTCTTTGTTGTCGCTGTTTTTGGTGGGGTCCTGGGGGCCTTCTTCGTAGGTCCAGGTGAGGCGTTCGGGTTCGAACATGCCGAAGGGGCCTTTCATGTCCCATTCGGTGTCGCCGATGCGCTGGCGGTGTTGGGTTAGCTTGGTTTCGAGTTCTTTTTGGATTTCGGCCATTGAGGGGTCGTTGTAGAGGTTTTTGTTTTCGGCGGGATCGTTGATGAGGTCGTAGAGTTCGGGGGTTTGATTGGCGTTTGGGTGCCAGGTTATTAGTTTGTGGGTGGGGGTTCGGATTACGCGGTAGGCTTTGACGTGGGGCAGGAGGCTTTGGTGGTCGGGGTAGGAGCTTACGGAGGCTGTGAAGTCGTGGGTTTTTCCGTCGGCGAGGACTTTGGTGAAGGAGCGTCCGGCCCAGGTTTCGGGGATTTTTGCGTTGGCGAGTTCGATCCAGGTTGGGGGTAGATCGAGACTGTTGAGGGCGGCGGTGACTGTGGTGCCGCTGGTGCCGAGGACGCCGGGTCCCCAGGCGATCATGGGGACGCGGAGGGCGTCGTCGTAGGGGAGGTATTTTCCGCCGAGCTGGCGGCGTCCCATCATGAAGCCGTTGTCGCCCATGAAGATGACGAGGGTGTTTGAGGAGAGGGTGTCGTGGGTGCGGATGGTGTTGAGGATTCGGCCTACTTCATGGTCGAGGGCGGTGATTGATTCGTAATAGTTGGGCCAGGTCTGGCGGCCGCGGCGGGTGAGGGCGGGGTTGTCGTAGAAGGTGTCGGGGGCGAGGTCGCGGGGGCGCTGTCCTTTATACATGCCGTCGAAGGGTGGGGGGTTTGGGGTGAACGGGCCGTGGGGTGCGGTGAAGGCTACCCAGAGGAACAGGGGTTGTGAGGTGGTGTTGTCGGCGCGGCGGCGGAGTTCGTATATGGCGTCGTCGGCGAAGATGGTCTGGGTGAAGCCGGGGACGTGTTTGACCTGGCGGGAGCGGCCTTGGGCGAGGTGGGGGCCGCGGAAGGGTCCGGCTCCGCCGAGCATCCAGCGCTGGATGCTTTCGAATCCGCAGTTCCAGGGGTCGGGGGTGAGGTGCCATTTGCCGGTGAAGGCGGTGTGGTATCCGGCTTTGGCGAGTTCGCGCGGGAGGAGGGAGTATTGGTCGAAGCCGTTGGGGTTTAGGATGTCCTGGCGCTGATATTCGTTGGAGTACCATCCGTTTTGGGCTGGTGCGAGGCCGGTGAGCATGGCGGCGCGGCTTGGGGAGCATGATGGTATCTGGATGGTGAATTCGCGGTACCACTGACCTTCGCGGGCCATGCGGTCGAGGTGGGGGGTTTGGACTTTGTCGTTGCCGGCGATGCCGATGCAGTCCCAACGGTGGTCGTCGGAGATCAGGAAGACGATGTTTGGTTGTTCGCCTGGTTTTGTTGGGGTGGTGCTGGTGGTTTGTTTTTGTGCGGGGAGGGTGGCTGGGGCGGTGATTATGGTTAATGCGAGGGTGGTTTTGAGTGCGGCCTTTTTGATATGAGCGATCATTGCCTGCCGTCCTTTGATCGTGGTTGTGAGTTGGGTTAGACTGTTTGACTCGAGTCGTGTCAATTTCAGAGTGATGAAATTCTGATTTGGCGAGGGGGCGGTTTAGGTGACGGGGATTGGGATTTTATGGGAAAATAAAAACATTGCACATGGGGGCGTGAGGCTTCATGGGGATAGCCATCAAGTTACAACAGTGAGGTTTTGGTTTTGAAAAAGTTTAGGCTGGTTATTGTGGGAATTGTGGCGGCGACGTTGTTTGCGGGGTGTTCTTGTAACCCTGGATATTTTGCTCCGCCGTATAAGTTAACGACGGTTGGCTGTGCTCCTGCGTGGGTGCCTACGCGGTAGATTTGTTTTAGCAATTTTGGGGATTCAGAATTGGTGCATTTGGTTCGCGTCTGCAAAAAAATAGGTTCCATGCTTTTTTTGCTTGCGTTCGGCGCTGATAAAATGCTCGAGGTTGCCACACATAAACCTAATATTTCGTGTGTTTCATGGGCGAAATGATTTAAAGGAAGTTCTCTGCAGCATTTAGGGAAGTTCCCGCACTGGTGATATTGGGTTGATGATTTTGAGAGGAATCGGTTCTTGGCTTTAAACCCTAAAAGGACAGTTGCACTGGATATTGGTTCCAGCGTTGTGAAGGCTGTCCAGATGCGCAAAGTTGGTCGTGGCTTTGAGCTTGAGCGGTTTGGCGTTGCGGAGATTTATCCGGGTGTGGATAAGAAATCTGCGGGCGTTGATCGTCGCGCGGCTCGAATTGAGGCGATTCAGCAGGCTTTGTCGCAGGCTGGAATCAACGCGAAAAACTCGGTTTCGTCGGTGGGCGGCGAATCGATTATTGTTCGATACGTCCAGTTGCCGGATATGCCTGAGAATGAGCTTAAGGGTGCTATCCGGTGGGAGGCTGAAGATTATATTCCTTTTCCGCTGGATGAGGTTAACCTGGACAGTATGATTTTGGGTAAGAGTGATGTTGGGGGGGCGCGGAAGATTGATGTTTTGCTGGTGGCTGCGAAGAAGGAGCTGGTGGCGGAGCATGTTTCGGTGCTTCGTACGGTTGGTTTGACGCCGTCGATTATTGATGTGGATTCTTTTGCGTTTTTGAACAGCTTTGAAGCGAACTATATGCCTAGCGCCTCCGAGGTGGTTGCTCTTCTTGATATTGGTGCAGAGCTGACGAATATCAACATCTACCTGGGCGGCGTTTCGCGGTTTTCGCGGGATATTGCTATTG
>CAYUGQ010000119.1:0-7916 GCA_964444305.1 uncultured Candidatus Sumerlaeota bacterium | reverse complement strand
GAGTTCTACGAGCTGACCCGTCAAGGCGATGAATGGGCCTTGCTGAAACCCGGCCAGACAGCCCCTCAGACCGTCGATCTGCGCGCGGCTATGCTGCTTCTTGAATCCATCAACACCCTGGAATATGATGCAGACGTGACCGCCGCAAGCCAGGTCGTTGTTGCTCCCGATAAAGGCCCCGCTATGAAAGTCCGCTTCTTTGCTGCCGACGACACCCCGTTGAACGAGTTAATCGTCGAAGCCCGTCTGAACCGCTCCAAGAGCCTTGTCACCAATGGTCGCGACCGGACATTCGAAGTCTCCACGCCTGCTATCGAGCGGATATATGCCGTGGCCAAAAACCTGGTTCGGTAATCCTAACCTCCTTCCTTGCCGCACTGCACAGAATTGCTGCTGAATAAAAGAATCTGTAGATTACCCGTATGTAGGTCGATGCAGATTGTAGACAATCTACGTAAACAATATTAATCGGGAGAAAAGACACGCTATGAGTACGGTGACCACACCCAACGCTCCTTCCGGACACCCTAAAGCCGGAACACAACTAAAGGGGGCGGAAATGGTCGTCCAGGTCTTGGCCGACGAGGGTGTAGACACGATCTTCGGGTATTCTGGCGGAGCCATTCTTCCCACGTACGATGCGGTCTTTACCTATAATACCGAACACCGCGATCAGGTGGAGCCCGGTAAGGATCCAATCCGATTGATCGTTCCCGCCAACGAACAAGGCGCCGGTTTTATGGCCGCCGGATACGCCCGCGCCTCTGGAAAGGTCGGTGTGATCCTGGTAACCAGCGGCCCCGGAGCCACCAACTGCGTCACCCCTATTCGCGACTGCATGGCTGACTCCATCCCCGTTGTCTTGATCTGCGGCCAGGTGCCCACAGGCGCCATCGGAACAGATGCTTTCCAGGAAGCTCCCGTATACAATATCATGAGCGCATGTGCAAAGCATTGCTTCCTCGTGAAAGATCCCAACGAGCTGGAAGACACCATTCGCACGGCTTTCCATATTGCCCGCTCCGGTCGTCCCGGCCCGGTCGTTATCGACCTCCCCAAAGACATCCAGAACTGGCAGGGCGCATATAAGGGCGAAGGCCTGCTTCCGAATCGCGGCTGGCAGAAGCGCATTGATCAACTCGCCAACTCTCGCATTTCCCGCGAGCGGGCCGAGTCATTCTACAAGATGCTCAGCCAAAGCCAGCGCCCACTCATTTATGCCGGCGGCGGAATCATCGCAGCCGAAGCCAGCAAAGAACTCCATGAATTCGCAGAAAAATTTCAGATCCCCGTCGTAACGACGCTAATGGGATTGAGTGGCTTCGATACGACGCACCCGCTATCCATGGGCATGCTGGGAATGCACGGCGCGGCCTACGCAAACTACGCCGTCGAAGACTGCGACTTCCTTATCGCTATCGGAAGCCGCTTTGATGACCGTGTGGCAGGCAAGGTCCAGGAATTCGCCCCCAAGGCCCGACATGTTGCCCATATCGACATTGATGCTGCCGAAATCGGTAAAGTCAAAATGGTAAACTGGAGCCACGTCGGCGATGCAAAAGCAGCCCTTCAGGACCTCCTCCAGTATGGCCAGAATGTAACGACCGAATACTCCGAGTGGGTTCGCCACGTACAGGACCTCAAAAAAGAATACTGCTTTGCATACGATAAAAAATCAGAAACCATCCAGCCATATTATGTCCTCGAACTGCTGAACGGGATCACAAAAGGCGAAGCCATTATCTCCACCGGAGTCGGCCAGCACCAAATGTGGGCCGCGCAGTATATCGACTATAAAAACCCGCGAACCTGGCTCACCAGCGGCAGCATGGGAACAATGGGCTTTGGCCTGCCAGCCGCCGTTGGCGCTCAGATCGCCTGTCCTGACCTCGTGGTCATCGACGTCGACGGTGACGGCTCCATCCGCATGAACCTGGGCGAGCTCGAAACCCTAACCACCTATGACATCCCCGTGAAAGTCCTCCTGCTGAACAACATGGGCGACGGCATGGTCCGCCAGTGGCAGAAGCTCTACTTCGGCGAACGCTTCAGCGGAAGCGATAAGACCCTCCATAAAAAAGACTTCGTCAAAGCCGCAGAAGCCGACGGTTTCCGCTTTGCCCGCCGTGTTCGCAACAACAGCGAACTCGAACTTGCGCTCCAGGAATTCGTGGCTTTCGACGGCCCGGCCTTCCTTGAGGTGATGATCGATGCAGACGCTGGTGTATACCCCATGGTTGGCCCAGGTATGGGATATAAGGAAATGGTGACGGGCGACTTCATCAAAAAGCGCGAAGTACCAAAAACCGTTTCCGATCCGGTTGACATGACAACCATTCCAGACCTGTTCTAAAAAACGCGAAAATATCTAACTTAAATTACGGGCGATGTCGACAATGGCTTCGCCCGTAATTTCTTTATGAAAGTCGTCATTCTTCTTTAATCCAAAACTGCCCGGGCATACGCAATACACTCCACTGATTCCGCCCCTGCCAGGATCAGCATTCGGGCACATTCGTTAACCGTGCTCCCCGTTGTAAACACATCATCAACCAGGAGAATGCGTCGTCCATACACCAGATCGGGCTGGTCGCACCTGAACGCATTTTCCACATTCTTACGACGGGCCCGCTTCTTCAGTCGAATCTGGCTCGTAGTCGGCCGGACACGGACCAGCGCACCACCCATATAAGGAATAGTCGTCTTTTTAGAAAGCAGTTCCGCGATCACTTCCGTCTGATTAAAACCCCGCTCCCGCCGACGCGCAGAATGGAGAGGCACCGGCACAATACAATCTGCCGCAAAAAGAGATTTGGCCTCCGTCGCTCGCAACGCCAACATCGCCTCCACCATAATTTGGGCATACTCCGGCCGGCGATGATATTTCAGACGATGCACAATCTCCTGCGCCATCCCCGCAAAAATCGTACACGCCCGCGCCTTCTGAAACCACGCCTTCCCAGGAGGGCAAGCCTTGCACCGGCCGATCTCGGTAATCCGTGCATCAGGACACCCGCAAAGCACGCAAATCGGTTCAAAAAGAGCCGGTACCCTCAAAAGACACGAACGACAGACAATTGCCCCTGGCTCAATAACGCGCCCCGTACATCCACAGCAAAGGCGCGGCAACAGGATATCAATAAGATCGCTGAAGCCGCGCCTGAGAGTGTGAATCATAGCCGTTACAGATTACTTGTCGTTCAGAACTTCAATGCCCGGCAATGGCTTGCCTTCCAGAAACTCCAGAGAAGCTCCGCCGCCCGTGCTGATATGAGACATTTTGTCCGCGAGATTAAACTTAACAGCCGCCGCCGCGCTGTCACCGCCACCAATAATGGTCGTGCCATTATTGCCAGCCAGAGCCTGCGCCACCGTCCGCGTACCGTTAGCGAAAGGTTCGATTTCAAACACCCCCACCGGGCCATTCCAAACAACCGTTTTAGCCTGCTGAATCTCGTTAACAAACAGCTTAACCGTCTCCGGACCAATGTCCACACCCATCCAGCCATCAGGAATCGCGTTCGCCGGAAAAACCTGCGTAGGAGCACTGCCGTCAGGACGGTCAGACGACTCACAAGCCACGCAATCCACCGGCAGAATCAACTTCTTCCCCAGGGCCTTCGCCTGCTCTAAAGCGGCCTTAGCCTGATCCAGGGTATCCTCCTCAAAAAGCGAAGTCCCGATAGACCCGCCCTGAGCCTTAACAAAAGTATAAGTCATACCCCCGCCCAGCAGCAAAACGTCCACCTTTTGCAGAAGGCTGGAGATAACACTAATTTTTGAAGAAACCTTCGACCCGCCAAGAATTCCCACAAATGGGCGCTCCGGATTATCCAGCGCATCACCGAGATACTTCAGCTCCTTCTCAACAAGAAACCCGCTCACAGCCGGCAAATGTTTTGTAACCCCCACCGTGCTTGCATGAGCCCGATGAACCGATCCAAACGCATCTTGGACAAAAACATCAGCCAAACCTGCCAGTTTGCCCGCAAACTCATCATCATTCTTTTCTTCCGCAGCATGAAACCGGACATTCTCAAGCAGAAGCACTTGGCCGGATTCCAGATCGGCAACAGCCTTCTCTGCCGGCTCACCAATACAGTCGCTCGCAAAGAAAACATGCTGCCCCAGAAGTTCTCCCAATCGCACCGCCGCCGGTTGCAAACTAAATTCAGGCTTAACAGCGCCCTTCGGTCGGCCCATGTGCGACGTTAAAATAACTTTAGCGCCATTTTCAACCAGGTGCTTAATAGTGGGAAGCGATTCCCGAATCCGAGTGTCATCGGTAATCTTGCCATTGTCCATCGGTACGTTGAAATCTACCCGGACAAGCACGCGTTTTCCCGACAGATCTTCCAGATCCCGGACGGTCTTCTTTGCCATGAAATTCTCCCTTGTTAGTAAGTTAATTCTGCTATGGAATGAAACCTGAAATTAAGCACCGCCTCTTAAAAAGCGTCAGTTCCCTGCATCTCCAGCCGGCGCCTCAACGAGGCTTTCAATAGCAGGTTGAATCAATTTCAGACGATCAACCGAAAGCGCACCAACCTCACGATAAGCCTCGGCGCCAGAAGGCGTCAGCACAAGAAACGTAGGCGTCAGTGTCACATCAAACTGCCGAACTACAGCCGGATTATCGGCAAACTCCAGCCGCGCCTTTACCGCACAAGCTAACGTGTCCATCGCACCCGGCAGAGCCAGGTTCTGATCCATGCGGTCACACTCAGGACACCCCTCGTGAACAAACAGCAAAACCATCGGTCGGCCCTGCTCTTGAGCAATCTCACATGCAGCTTCATAAGAATTCAACCACCCCGATGCTGTCGATTTTTTAGGCTCCTTGGCCTTCTTTACCGGACGAGCAGTAGCCTCCACCGAAGCCCGCTGCGGTTGAACAGGAACATCGCGCCTCCCCACAGGGCGTTGCGCCGCCTGCTGCGGCTGCGGCTGCTGAACCTGCGTCTGGACCGCGGGAACTGGCGTAACCTGAGAAACCGGAGGATACCATGCCGCCGGCTGCTGCATCTGCTGGGTTTGATAACCCCGATACATAGGCAGCGCACCCCGCCACCCCGCGGCCGCTTGTGGATACTGCTGATAATACCATTGATAATACGCCTGCTGCCGTGCCCAGTCATCCTGCCGAGCTTGAGAAGAGGTCTGTCCGAGAGCACTTACGGCCATCACGGCAAACACTGGAATCATCAAAACGGAAGCTCGGCGAATAAAAAAGGTCATCTGTAAAGTCCTGGGCTGTATAATTAGAAGTTGCATTGCGAACGGCAAGTTGTACATCTCTATGAAAAATTCCTTGCGACATATAATCAAACTGGCCTTATCAGGCCCAGATATACATTCTTTGGAGAAGCGGTTTTCTTTATGGCCCTCGGAAAAAAAGAGCTGACGGCAGCGGTAGTCGTCGGCGTTGTCGTCATAGCCGCAGGTGTACACTTCCTGGTTTTTCAAAACAAGGCACAGCGATACAGCCAGGTTCAACAGGAATACCAAAGTGCTGTTGAGACCTTGGGTAATGCCGAGTTTGTTAGAGACGAAGAGGCATTTACACAATACCAGAACAGCACGGTCGAGTACGCGTCTGTTATGAACGAAGCCGTCGCCCGGCTGAATCTGGAAGCCCTCGACTTTGACACGCCTCCAACCCCGGGTAACGTCGATCAGTGGGCCTCAGCCACAATTGCCTTGATGAGCGAGCTCAACCAGCGGCGTGCAGGCCAGACCCAGCTTACCTTCCTCGGGCCTACCGGCTGGAACATCCCGGCACAATTACCAAACAACCCCGGCGCCGCTGCCCTTCAGGATCGAATGTCCAGCCTGATCAACGCCCACCGTGTCCTCGCCGCTTCTCAACAGCCAAACGCAGAATATACAGCCCGCCAGGCGTACAACGCCGTACTGGAAGGCCTCGGAATTCCCGCCCGCGAAACCTCCTACTTCGTCTATCCAAACTATTATCAGCCCCAGCATTTCTTTAATAACGTCGAGTGGATCAACAACTTCCTCGATTCCAGCGGCCAGCGCAGCGGCGCCACCCGCATGCCAGGCGGTGGCTATGATCTGCGAAACTACCACAATGTGCAGGGACTCCAGCGATTCGGTATAGCAGTGCCAGCCCTGAAAAAACTATGGGTGTATGCCCTTGTCCGCCAGGCAGTAGGGGAGCAGGCTAACCCCGCTATCATGGCCCAATTCGCCAGCGCACTCGAAATTGGAATTCCCCTGGAATCCAATGAACCTCTCAACAGTATCAATAAACAGCTTCAAGCCATCATCGATATCATTGATTCCGCCCAGAGAAACGGCGTCAGAGACATCCAGTATGTGGCCATGATGCGCCCCATCAACCTCGAAAGAGCCACCATCCGCCAGCCCGGCGCCACACCTCCAGCAGAAGAAACCGCCGATGCCGGCGCCGATCAGTCCATGAACGTAGATGCCATGGGCGGCATGGGTATGGGCATGGACATGATGATGATGGACGGCATGATGGGTATGGGCGGCGGGCGTGGAGCGGTAGAGCCCGAAATAACCCCCGTACCAGACGATCAGGCCGTCGGCACAGGTGCAGGTCTTGAAATCTGGATGACCGCCGACAACTCAGGAATGGTGCGCTTCTTCTACGACGTAAGCCACCGCACGGCCACCTACGGCATCGACGATCTATACGTACATCAGCAGCAAGGCAACACCTTGCTGACAACCGCAACCATTGAAGTAATCACCCAGGTTAAAACCGAAGGAGCAGCCGGTATGGACGCTGCTCCAGTTGAGGGAGAAGTCTATTGATTGACAAAGAGCTACTCGATATCCTTGCGTGCCCTAAATGCAAAGGCGAGTTGGAATATCGCCCCACAGAAAACGGCAAAAGCGGCTCACTGCTCTGCCATGCATGCAATTTGCAATACGAAATCATAGACGATATCCCCAATCTCATTATTGAGGATGCCAAACCTATCGATTCAGGAGCCGCTCAGTGATTTCGACTCTTTTCGACACATATCAGGACGCCAGCGAACTGTTTATCGCGTTAAAAGGCCGCCTGGTTTTGGAAGAACTCAGCCGCCTCAAAGAGGGTATCCTTCCTCTAATCACTCGTGAGATAGACAACATCTATGTAGATTTGAAAACCGTCGACTACATTGACAGCGCCGGACTTGGCCTTCTCATTGGCCTCAAAATGCAGTCGAAAAGTCACGGCGCCAACATCATCCTGATGGAGCCGAATCAAGTTGTACAAGACGTTCTGTCGATCAGCCGCGTTGATGGCATTTTTGAAATGCTCCGTGGCCGGGAAGCCGACAGTGTTCGCGATCGCATGGCCACCCAGGCCAATCTGAAATCTGCAGACGGTGCACCCCATTCGACTGACGGAGACTTCTCCCCGGAGGAGCCTCGCGCATTCGTTGACTCTGAGGGGCATTTTCAACTCGGCGATGATGAAATCAACCGACAGCGTGAGCAACTGGAAGACCAGTGCCGTCACGCCGTAGAAGCCCTCCGTCAGGGCGATTACGAGCGATCTATTCAATGCTACAAAGCTGCGCTCGAGATCGACAAAGATTATCTCCCAGCCCTCAACAACCTCGCCATTGTTTACGAAAAACAACCCAACTGGTACCCTCTGGCCATCGAGACCTGGGAACGTGTCCTGGAAGTCAGCCGCCATCGAAACGACACAAAACACATGGACCGCGCCCAGCGACACCTGGCCGACCTGCGTCAGTAACGTACAAACCACTCCACGGAGTTTGATTAAAAAGAACCACTGTATTTTAATGACAATATCTTAAAACAAAGTCTTTCTTTTTGCGGTAGAAAGTTCGGCGGAGTCACGTAAAGCTATGCTTTTGCATAACTGCTGACTACCGCCTTTGACTTTGTTTGGAGATAAACCCCAT
>CAYUGQ010000118.1:0-7951 GCA_964444305.1 uncultured Candidatus Sumerlaeota bacterium | reverse complement strand
CTCCGGCAGCATGCTGACAAAAGACAGCCCGCCGTTAAAACACTGCGTGATAAACGTCAACACGTTCACCAGGTTAAAACCCGGCTCCCGAAAGTTCATCTCGGGAACCAGCACAGAGCCCTTAAGCGCCGCCCCGATCAGGAACGTCGCCTGAAGCATCACGAAAAACGTGACGCCCCGGCCCACATAACCATTGCGCATAAAGCCATAACCCGGCACCAGCCACGATAAAACCATCGTCGGCCACACACCAGCCCCGCCCCTGGCCTTCCGTGCCGCTTCCAGCTTGCGCTGCTTGCCATATTTAGGAGATCTCGAAATTTTTACAGTACCATCCCCGGCCCGGGCTTACTTGCCCATGCCGATCTTTTGAGCTGCCTGGAAAATCTTGCCTTCGGTCTTGATCGCCGGAGCAATCACAAGTTCCGCCCGCTGAAGTTCTTTCAGGTTAGCCGCACCAATGCTGCCCATACACGTCCGCAAAGCCCCGATAAGGTTCTGGCTTCCGTCATCCAGGTGCGCGGGGCCAAACAGGATCTCTTCCAGGCTGCCCGTCGTACCCACCTTCACACGAGTGCCGCGGGGAAGGTTCGCATGAGGCGTAGCCATACCCCAGTGGAAACCACCGCCCGGAGCTTCTTTCGCCTTCGCAAAAGCGCTCCCCACGATCACCGCATCCGCACCAGACGCAAACGCCTTACAGATATCGCCGCCCACGTTCATGCCGCCGTCAGTAATGATCGGCACATATTTGCCCGTGCGCTTGTAAAACTCATCGCGAGCCGCCGACCCGTCCACCGTGGCCGTCACCTGAGGCACACCAATGCCCAGCACACCACGGCTGGTGCAGGCAGCACCCGGACCAATCCCGATAATCACCGCATCCGGACCCGCCTCCATCAACTCCATGGAAGTTTCATAGGTCACACAGTTGCCCACCATAACCGCCATTTTCGTCCGCTTGCAAAGATCAGCAATGTCCAGCATTTTATACTCGCTGGAGACGTGGCGCACCGTGCTCACCGTGCTCTGAACAATAAAAACATCACAGCCCGCTTCCTCACAAAGCGCCGCACTGCGGTCAGCCTTCTGCGGAATAGAGCTCACCACCACCGGCACACCGGCCTTCTTGATAAACTCCACGCGCTTGCTGATAAGCTCCTCACGGACAGGTGGCTGATAAAGCTGCTGCACAAGCTCCGTAGCCCGCTCCGGCGTTGCCGCCGCGATCTCGCTCAGGATCTCCCGCGGATCATCATAACGGAACCAAACGCCTTCCAGGTTCAAAATCGCCAGTCCGCCCATTTTGCCCATGGCAATAGCGAAATCCGGATCCACCACACCATCCATGGCAGCCGCCATAATAGGCAGCTCATAGCGCTGCTCCGCCAGCTCCCAGTGGATTTCCACCTCTGAGGGGTTAATCGTAACCGCACCCGGCACTATAGCAATTTCATCAAATCCATACGCCCGTCTGGCTTTGCGGCCGTGGCCAATCCATTCACCCATAGTAGGTAGAAAGCTCCCTGTTTCTCAAATCAAAATAATCAAAATGCCACCCGTCGGGCGACAACGTATGGGGTTTTTATCAAACATTTGTGCCAAAATTCGCGATTGCCTTAAAACGATTTCGACAGGAAACCAGCGCCAGCCCCACCACCGGCATATCGAACAGCCCGCCACCTCCCCGAACACAACAAATCATACCGCAAAAAGAGAAAGTGGTGGAGGTAAGGGGAGTCGAACCCCTGACCTTCGCATTGCGAACGCGACGCTCTCCCAACTGAGCTATACCCCCACACTGGGCACCGATCTTTTACTGAAAGCCCGGCCCCCGTATTCACCGCCGCCTATCCGTCCTGCTGCTGGTAATTCAGCCCCGCCAGCTCCTCAGGGATAAACTGCCCATCCTTGCGAATCAGCACATCATCAAACCAGATCTCCCCGCCACCATAATCAGGCCGCTGAATCCCCACCAGGTCCCAGTGCAAAGCGCTCTGGTTTCCATTAGCCGCCTCATCATAACACTGCCCCAGCGCCATGTGAAAACTACCCGCAATTTTCTCATCAAACAAGATATCCCGCATCGGATGCAGAATCTGCGGGTTAAATCCAATAGCAATCTCACCCAGGTAACGCGCCCCCTCATCCTGATCCAGGATCTCGTTCAAGCTCTTCGTCTGGGCATCATCCGCCGCCACGGCCTCCACCACACGGCCCTTTTCAAACCGCAAAGTCACATTATCAAACGATTTGCCCTGCTGCACACTGGGCGTATTAAACCGCACAGTCCCGTTCACGCTGTCCCGCACCGGCGCACTGAAGCATTCCCCGTCCGGCACATTGATCTCGCCACAGCAGGGGATAGAAGGAATATCCTTGATCGACATTGTCAGGTCCGTCCCCGGCCCCACCAGGCGGATCTTGTCCGTCTTGTCCATCAGCAGCCGCAACGCCTCCGCGTCCCGGCGCATTTTCTCATAATCCACCAGGCACACCCGGTAGAAAAACTCCCGAAAAGCCTCCGTACTCGTCCCCGCCATCTGCGCAAAGCTTTCCGTCGGATACCGCAACACCACCCAGCGCGTCCGCTTCACCCGCTCTTCCAGGTGCACAGGCTTCACCAGCAGGCGATTATAAAGATCCATCTTTTCCTGCGGCACATCACTCATCTCGAAAATGTTCTGAGAGCCCCGAATACCAATATAGCAAGTCGCGTCCTGCATCTGCTTCAATTCAAACTGCGCTAGCCGCTCAAAAACCTTCTCATCCGCCGAACGCAAAAAACGCCGCGCCACTTCCTGATCCGTAAATTGCAGATAAGGCGCAGCCCCCGCCCGAACCGTCTCCTCCACACACGCCGCCCCCAGCGAAAGCGCATCCGTCCCGCTCACATGGATAAACACCAGATCCCCCGGCTTCGCCTTCACAGAGTAATTCACCAGCATCCTTGCCAGCTCTTCATCCCGTCCATCAATATGCAGTGCCATCAAAATCCGCCTTCAGCTTTCTAAAAAAATAACCCGACGCAGCAAAAGGCCGCGCCGGGGTTAATACTACCGATTGTGAGCTGTTTTACTGCCCTCCAGCTCCCACAGCCACGCGCTGGCTTTCATTGCCAGTCCGATCTACCGTCGACACAAACACCGCCGAAGGCTGAGCATTTGCCGGGAAGCGATAACCCGAGCTGACAGCAGGAACCGTCGTAAACTGCCACTGCCCGTTAACCATGGCATAAATGGCAATCAGGAAAGCATCTTCCTCCGCCGGACGAGCCCACTGCAGAACCAGGCCACCACCCTGCGGATCCTGTGAAATGCCACTCCGCGGCGGAGCAGGCGGCTGATTATCCATCCATGGGCTTGCAGGCACCAGAGACGGCGTCGAAAAAGGACCCGCTTTTAATTCCGTGGCAATCTTGCCCTGGTTAATATGCAGCGGCTTAAACGCATAAAAAATTACACCCGAGCGATCCTTCTGCTGATCCCGTGTAATCTGAAGCCGCTTCAAAACGTCGCTGGAAGGAAAGCCCGATCCCACCCCCGATACACTGATCCCCGGCCATACGTGCCGACCCTTTACGTTCTGCTCATTCCACCAGGCCAGCAGCTTCGGAAAGCTCTGCTTCTCCTTACTCAAGTCCCAATAAAGCTGCGGAGCCGCAAAGTCCTGCCAGCCCTCCCGCAGCCATTTCCGCGCATCGCCATAAATCGTAGAGTAAGCATCCATGCCCGAAATCCCCTCAGGATGTCCCGGACGCCAAATGCCAAACGGAGCCGTACTGAAATAAACCCGCGGACGAATCTCCTTAATCGTTTGATAAGTCAGACGCATCAGCTCATCCACATGATGTCGGCGCCAGTCACCTTTGTCCATGTTGCCGCCACCCGCTTGGTACCGCGCCCAGCTCTCCTGGTCAGGAAAGTCGCCATTCGTGTTCTTCATTTCGCTCTGATAAGGATAAAAATAGTCGTCAATATGCACGCCGTCCACATCATAACGGGTCACAATATCCCGCACCACCGCCAGCACATGCGCCTGCACCTGGGGCTCCGCCGGATCAAGCCACGTCAGCTTGTCCAGCTTCTTCGCCGCATTCGGCATCGTGTTTACCGGACTGGTCGGAGCATACTGAACGTCATGCTTCGTACCCACCCGGTAAGGGTTGATCCAGGCATGAAGCTGAATTCCCCGCTTGTGAGCCTCCTGGATCGCAAAAGTCAGAGGATCATACGCCGGCTGTGGCGGCTGACCCTGTGTACCCGTCAGAAACTCTGACCAAGGCTCTAATTGCGAATTATACATCGCATCCCCCGCCGGTCGCACCTGGAAGAAAATAGCGTTCAGGTTCATGGATTTCGCAGAATCCAGCAACGTAATCATTTCCTGCTGTTGCTGCTGACTGGAAAGCCCCTGCTTGCTGGGCCAGCCAAGGTTATACACCGTCGGCAGCCAGGCACCGCGAAACTCCCGCGGAGCCGCTGGAGGCTGAGCAACAGCGGCTCCGGCCGGCTGCTGAGCTTCAGCAGATCCATTGGATAAAACGAGTACGCTGCAGACCCCTGCAACAGCCACCAGGCCGGCGGCAAAACGAGCAAAATTCATGTTGGGATAAATCCTCCAGGGCTAAGTATCAGTGTTGGACAAGTGGGCCCAAAGTTGATCACAAAAAAAAAGGCCCTGCCACACCGCAATAAAGCTAAAAGGCAAAACCGCGACTACGAAAAGCAAGGGAATTGATGAATCTTATTTTTAAACCGCAACTTCACAAATCACAATCCCCTGAAAACATAAAGCTATGAAACAAAAAGAGATGACCCCGCCAATTGACAGCTCATTCCCCCTCGTAAAGACGTCCTGAACCATGCCCGCTGATCAACCCCGCATATTAAAACTGGCCACCCGTGGCAGCCCCCTCGCCCTCTGGCAAGCCAGAAGGGTCGCAACGCTGATCCAACAAACCAACCCAGACCTCACTGTCGAACTGCTCCCATTAACCACCCGGCCAGACCGCCTCTCCGACACCCCCCTCGCGGCCCTCGGCGGAGACAAAGGTCTCTTTGTAAAAGAGATCGAACAAGCCGTCCTCGACGGTCGAGCCCACGCCGCCGTCCACAGCCTTAAAGACGTACCCGTCGAATCCCAGCCCCCCGGCCTGACTCTCGTCGCCTTTCCCGAACGCGCCAGCCCCGCCGATGTCCTCGTATCCTCAGACCACAAAATCCTCCACGATCTGCCCGCCGGAGCCATCATAGCCACCAGCGCCCTGCGCAGGCAAGCCCAGCTCCTCCACCTCCGCCCCGACCTCAAAGTCACAGGCATTCGCGGAAACGTACAGACCCGCCTCCAAAAACTCCAGGCAGGGGAGTACCATGCCATCGTCATGGCCGCCGCCGGACTTCACCGCCTAAACCTCCACGAAAAAATCACCCAGACCTTCCCCCTCGATCAATTCCTCCCCGCACCCGGCCAGGGAATCCTCGCAGTCCAGGCCCCCGAAGATTCCCCCTTCGCCCCCGTTTGGCAATCCGTCGACAACCCCGCCGTCCGCCTTCAGGCCGAGTGCGAACGCCTGTTCAGCCATAAAATCGGTGCCACATGCCGCTCCGCCGCTGCCTGCTACCTTGACTACTTAACCGAAAACGAAACCCGCTTCACCGCCGCAGTTTTCTCCCGCGACGGAAAAACCCGCCTCGCCGCCCAGCGCACCTCCGACCCCACTGGCGCCCCAGCCGCCATCATCTCCGCCGCCGAAGAACTCCTCGCCGCCGACTGCAAATCTTTACTATAATCCCGCTCTCGCCCCCCATTGTCACATTTCCTGCTCACCACGATCGCAGAATAACCCTTGCAACCACCCGTACTTCTTGATCGACTTACCACACTATAATCCCATGGCAAAGGGGGTTTTACCTCACATGAAAGTGGAAACCCACATTACAGACCGCAAGCTCGGCCATGAATGGTATGGCTGGGACGGAAACGTCGAAACCCACGAAGGATTCATCGAAGAGCCTCGTCGGCTCTTCATGGGCATCGTCGCATTCACCTTCGGTCTCCTGTTTGCCATAGCCGCCCTCCTCGTATGGGGCTTTTATCCCCGCCTGGAGTCCATCCACCCCGTCATGGCCTATTCCGCCATCGGCCTCCTCGCCGTACTCCTCGTCGCTTTCGCCGTTTGGTTTGGTTCCGTCTGCGTAATGCTGACGACCAACAAAACAAACCCCCTCGCAGAACGCGCCGTAAACCATTTCCTCAAAGCATTCGACTACTTCTCTCTCGTCTCCACCCGCTGCGGCATCTCCAAAGATCGCCTCGGATACTCCCTGCTGGAAATCCATAACGATCTCACACGCATCAAAATGCGCGAAGGACGAGACGGTCGACTGCTGGTGCTTTCCCCCCGCTGCCTTGATCGCGAAACCGCCGACCAGATCCGTGGCCTTGCCGCAGAATATGACTGCGACTTCTACATGGCCCCCACCGGTGCCCAGGCCCGCCAGAAAGTCGCACAGGTAAAACCCTCCGCCATCATCGGAATCGCCTGCGAACGTGACCTCATCACGGGAATTCGCGACGTCGGCGAGTATTTCCCCGTCCTCGGCGTCACCAACAAACGCCCCATCGGCCCATGCAAAGGCGCCTTCATCGACATGGACGAACTTCGCTCCGGCCTCGACACATTCCTCAAAGGCTCCGCCGCCAAAGAAACCGCCGCAGCCAGCTAAGAGAACCTTTTCATCCGGCAACTGTCCTATAAGCATTAGCTAAAGCTGTGCAAAGGAGTAAGTGCCCCCATGCAGGTTAGACTCGTTTATCACGGAGATTTTCAAGCGCTCGCCGGTGGCAAGCAGGTAGAAATGCTTCACCTCGAAGACAGTGCTACCATCGCCAGCCTCACATCACGCCTCGCCTCCACCCATCCCGATGCAATCCCCCACATCCGGTCCGTCCAATTCCTCCGCGGCGGCCGCATCCTCTATCCTGATGCCCAGCTAATGGACGGAGACATCATAGATATCTCCATGACCTCAACCGCAATCGCGTAACCCCACCGCGACCAGACCTCTTAGAAATTTTCCCTGTAAGGCTCAACCAGCTTTTCCTGCACCCGGCGAGACTCATCCGCCGCGGTGCGGGCAGCCTGCGCGTCCTCACCTTTGCCCAGTTTCCCAAAAGCATAAGCCGCAGTATCATAAGCCGTAACAGCCTCTGAAGGAATCCCGGCGTTATCATAACACTGACCCATCATCATCCAGGCCCGCGCGTGATCAGGATTCAGCTCCACCACCCGGCGAAATTTCGTGGCAGCCTTCATAAACCGCCCCTCGCGAATATACTCTTCGCCCAGCATGAAATGAGCTGCCTGGTTAAAGCTGTCCCGCTCAATGGCAGACTGCAACCGCTTGATTCTCTGGTTAGACGAAAACATTTCGCCGCCTCTTCTTGAAAGATTGTCTTCACAGGGAACTGTGAAATCTCGTACCGGCGACAGGCCACCGTGTTCACATCCGACAAAATCACAGCCGTCCCAAACAACCTTCCCCCCCCACATACCCACTTTTCGTTTGACACACCTCCCCCCGCAAAGCCCTCCTTAATTCCGAATTTGAGCACTCTGCACCCCGCAGACGGCCACACGTAGTCCCATTTCCACCCAGTACTATTCGGGTCTTGCCGGAGGTGACTCTTGTCACTCAAAACCATAATCGCAGCCACTGTTATATCCTCCTGCGCCATCACTTTCACAAGTCAGCCCCAGTCCGCCCACGGCCAAGCCGCCTCTCCCGGCCCCTACGAAATCATCCCCATTCAAGACGCATATATTATCGAAGCCTTCTGCGATCTCATTCCCCATACCAGCAGCATCGCAGACTGGACCGGCTGGATATCATCCACGTGGGTTTCCCCTAACGCCTATAATAATCACGGCGGAACCGACTTCTCTGTA
>CAYUGQ010000117.1:0-8030 GCA_964444305.1 uncultured Candidatus Sumerlaeota bacterium | reverse complement strand
GTCTTTTACACGACCGCCGCGGATCAGCACAATGGAGTGCTCCTGCAGGTTGTGGCCTTCGCCCGGGATGTAGGCGCTCACTTCAAATCCGTTGGTCAGACGCACACGAGCGACTTTACGCAGAGCGGAGTTAGGCTTCTTAGGTGTTACGGTGTATACACGCGTGCACACGCCACGCTTAAACGGGCAAGCCTCCAGCGCAGGGGTGCTCTTCTTCGTCTTCTGCAGCTTGCGTGCCTTACGAACCAACTGGTTAATTGTGGGCATTTGATTCCTTTACCTCTATTTACCGGGCGATTCTCGCCTGTTAAGCTTTAATGTTTATATCAAAAATTGTTCACTGGAACCTATTCGTAAACCCAGCCGAGTCACCTTTTATTCAATCAACAAAAGGAATTTAGCATTCTTAAAGTGTCGAAAAGCTGAAGCCTGTCCCTGCTTGACATAGCCGCACGAACTTTTGTCAGTGGCATACTATGAAGACGATTGCAATTATCATGGCGGGTGGTTCCGGCGAGCGGTTTTGGCCTCTCAGCCGCTGTGCCTATCCCAAGCAGCTTTTAAAAATTAAAGACGGACAGCACATGCTGAGCATGGCCCTGCGCCGCATCAGCCCCCTGGTCCCGGTGGAAGACGTCCATGTTCTCACTGTCGCACCACTGGTGGACGCAATCCGTCGGGAAATGCCAGAACTTCCCCCCGAAAACATCATTGCCGAACCTGAAGGCAAAAACACCGCTGCATGTCTCACTTTAGCGTCCGCCTTCATCGCCGAAAAATACCGTGAGGACGTTGTGATGGCAGTCCTGACCGCAGACCATTTTATTAAGGACGAACAGGCTTTCCAGCGAAACTGCCGCGCCGCAGCCGAATTCGCCGCCGACTCTGACGGACTTCTGACTTTCGGCATTCGCCCCACACGCCCCGAGACCGGATATGGCTACATCGAAGTTGGAACCCCCGCTTCTGCCCGCCAGCCGATCTTTCATGTGGACTCTTTCCGCGAAAAACCCGACCGAGCCACCGCACAACGCTTTCTTCAAGATGGAGACTTCTTCTGGAACAGCGGGATGTTTTTCTGGAGAAACTCTATCTTCCAGGAAGCCCTCACCCGCCATCTGCCCGCGATGGCCTCCGCCATTCCCGAAATGCAAAAAGCCGTCGCCCAGGGCTCAGATGGCGAAGCTGCCCTCGCCGACATCTACAGCCGTCTCGAAAAAATCTCAATCGACGTCGGCCTCATGGAGCGCGCCGAGCGCGTCTATGTGCTTCGCGCATCCTTCGACTGGGACGACATTGGCACCTGGTCGTCCCTCTACCGAATTCTGCCACGAGACATGGCCGGCAACGCAACCTTCGGAAACAGCCTTTTCTTAAAAAGCAGCGGTTCTATTGCCTATTCCATCGGGGTGAACGCCGAAGAACTATCCGAAGACTGCCCCAACAGTCCCATGGTCGTTGGTTATAACTTAAAAGACATCGTTATAGTTCACACCCCCGATGCTGTCCTCGTCATTCCCGCCGAAGACGTCCAAAACGTGAAAGACGTCGTAGCCTTCCTCCGCGCGAACGGAAAAGACGATTACCTGTAGTGCCGTCCTATCATCAATAACAAGGATGCAGGTGTGTCACACGCTGTAGCTCGTTTTAAACTGGTTATCTTTGATCTCGATGGCACGTTAATCGACGCCTTTGAGGATATCGCCATGGCGGCAAATTTCGTGCGGACGCGCAATGATCTGCCTCCCCTCACTATTGCCGAGGTCAAAGAACACGTCGGTCACGGAGCACGCCAACTTGTCGAAGGTGTGCTCGCCTCCACCGACACCGCCCTCATCGACGACAACCTAAAAGCATTAGTGGCGTTCTACGAGGAATTGGAAGAAAGCAGAGCTATTATATATGACGGTGTAGTTCAAGTGCTGAAAACCCTGCGCCAGCATGGAATTTACACCGCTGTGGCATCCAACAAACCACACACGGTTACCGTCCGGGTAATGGAATATCTCGGTCTTGCCCCTCACATGGATGTCGTCCGCGGCGAGACTGCCGAAATCCGGCGAAAGCCAGCCCCCGACGTATTGTTACGAACCATGGAAGACGTCGGCTGTGGCCCGGAAGAAACTCTTATGGTCGGAGACACCGACGTCGATATCAAAGCCGCGCAAGCCGCCGGAGCCAAAGTGGCCGCGGTCACTTACGGCCAGTATTCTGCGGAATATCTTCAGAAGTGGAATCCGGACTATATCATCGCCAGCATGAGCGAGCTGCTCCCTGTTGTCTTCGAAAAGTAGCCGGCACTTAACATCTACTCCATCGGAAAGCGTAACTCCACCGTAGTCCCCACCTCTTTCTTGCTCCGGACCAACACCTCCCCGCCGCATGCTTCCACCAGACGGCGCGTTATGCTCAGCCCCAATCCCGTCCCGCGAGCACGCGTCGTGAAAAACGGATCAAAAATTCGACGCAGGTTTTCCTTCGATATTCCGGGACCATTATCTTCAATATGGAGAACCACCTGGTTCGCATCTTTATCCGAGTAAACACGCACATCAATCTTTGGATCCGGACTTCCATCCAGCGCCTGCGTTGAATTAATATAAATATTGAGCAGTGCCTGCTTAAGGTGAGCCGGATCAAGCAGCGGCCAATTAGCCCGCGCTTCATAATGACGAAAAATTTGTGGGACAGCCGCATCCGTACTGCCCCGCCGGGTCACAAAATCCAGGACCTCATCATTCAACTTCGCAAGGTCCACTGGCGTTACATCATGAGCCGAAGGTCGGGCATAGGTCAGCAGTTCTTTGACAATCGCCTCACACCGGGTGGCTTCGTCATAAATTACCTGGTAATCCTTCTGCCGTTCATCATCCGGTGGAGTACTCCGCCGAAGAAAATCACTGTAAGTCGTGATGATCCCGATCGGATTATTGATCTCATGAGCCACCCCTGCAGCAAGCTCACCAATCAGCGCCAGGTTTTCACTTTGCACCAGCTTCTCCCGCGTCCGCACCAGTTCTGCCTTCTGTCGGTTGATGATACTCACAATAAACCACGACATCATGATCAAAATCCAGATGAAAACAATCCGGATCAGGCTGTTACGCCCGGAAAAACTGAGAAGATCCCCATCCTGCCCCAGCACGCTATATATGAAAATAGCCGCCACCACTGCATTGGCCAGCAGGTTTCCCCACGACGTGCGAAACAGCGCAAAGCTGCGCAGCACCAGGATGAAATAATAGAGATAAAAATCCGTCGCGTTGGAGTCAGACGCCGGGTAAAGTTTTGATTCCAGGAAAATCAGCGCTGTAACAAACAGCACATCAATGTAATAAGAAACAATACTCACCACGCGAATTTGCGACAGAGTAACCCTGTTCAAAAGCAGCAGGTAGCTATTCCCGAGGTTAAACATGAAGTAGATCGTAAATAAGGCAAAAACGCTGACCGGCGGGGGCCACGCGTGGGGATGACTCAGACCCCAGAAAACAGCAGCGGTCAGGAAAATCGTCCATTTTAAAGGAACAATAGCACGACGCTCCATGGCACGCAGCCACACCCGGAAATCGCGCTCCTCAGGATCGGCGATTAATTCCGGGGGCGGAGGCTTTTGACTGACAGTCTGCCACGGTCCACTCAACGTCTTTTACGTCCTGCCACTTAATTTAATATAGGTTACGCTGGTATCTCATGCCCGTAACCACGCTGAATAAACAATGAAAATTCTCTTACTGATGCGGGATTGATTAGACATGGCAAAAAGTGATTATTACGAAATATTAGGGGTGGCCAAAACCGCCACCGCAGACGAGATCAAGAAGGCTTATCGCGGGGTAGCAAAGAAATATCACCCCGACAGAAACCCGGGAAACCCCGAAGCCGAAGCAAAATTTAAAGAGGCCTGCGAAGCCTACGAAGTTTTGTCCGATACTGACAAGCGTGCTCGCTATGACCGCTACGGCCACCAGGGTGTGAACTTTGGTCAAGGCGGCTTTAACTACGAAAACTTCACCCACGCCGGCGATTTTGAAGATATCTTCTCATCAATCTTTGGAAATATTTTTGGTGGTGCCGGTGGCGGTCAGACCCGCAGCCGCGGCCCTCAGGCCGAACGCGGCCGTGACCTGAAGGTCAACCTGTCCATCACCCTCGAAGAAGCTTTCGCCGGCAAAGAAGCCGAAATCGCTCTGACCCGTCTTGAAACCTGCGACACCTGTACTGGTAGCGGTGCCTCCCCCGGCAGTAAGCCAAAAACCTGCCCCCGCTGTAAGGGCACCGGAGCCATGCGTTTTCAGCAGGGTTTCTTCAGCATCAACACCGTCTGTGACGTCTGCCAGGGACAGGGCCAGGTCGTGGAAAACCCCTGCTCCTCCTGCACCGGACGTGGCCGCGTCAACAAGCGCAGCCGCGTAAAAGTACGCATCCCCGCCGGCGTTGATTCTGACAACCGCGTCCGCGTCAGCGGTGAGGGAGAAGTCGGACCCAATGGCGGTCCCCGTGGTGATCTTTATCTCGACATCACCGTCAAAGATCACGACATCTTTGAGCGTGAAGGCGACGACTTAATCACCCAGGTGAAATTGTCCTACGCTCAGGCCGCTCTCGGCGACGAAATTGAAGTGCCCACCATGGAAGATTCCGAAACCATCGTCGTCGCTCCTGGCACCCAGTCTCATACCCTTTTCCGCTTGTCAGGTAAAGGGATGCCTCGCGTCAATGATCCAAAGCGATTCGGCGATCTCTACGTCAGAACCATCGTGGAAACTCCCACAAATCTCACCGACCGCGAAAAGGAATTGCTCCGTGAACTGGCCGAGATTAACAGCGAAAAAATCACCGAAGGCAAAGGCTTCTTTTCCCGGTTGAAACAGGAAATCAAAAACGCCTTCGCTGATTAACGGATCACGGCGCCATCAAACCCGTTCTTGAAACCCTACTCGTAATGCACCCTGCGGCCAAACACTCTGTTTTGAAACAGAGTCAGCAGCAGGATCAGGGTAAAGAGGATATACGCCACGGCTGAAGCATAACCCAGCTCGCGGTATCCCACAAACCCCGTCTTATAGAGATAACTCACAAGCGTTTCCGTTGTGCCGCCCGGCGACCCGTTTGGGGTCATGATAAACACAGGTGTGAAAACCTTGAACGCCGCAATCATGGCGATTATCAGGATAAAAAATGTTACCGGCGACAGCAACGGCAACGTGATATAACGGAATTTCTGCCACCGGTTCGCATTGTCCAGGCTGGCCGCCTCATAATAGCTCTGATCAATGTTGTTCAGCCCGGCCAGAAAGATAACCATAAAGTAACCCGCATCGCGCCACACCGACGTCAGGATCACCGAAAACATTGCCAGCGAAGGTCCCGCCAGGAGGGGATGAAGGCCGTCCGAGACGTCAAAACCCAGCGTTCCCAGCAACAGCTCATTTACCCCGCGCGGTTCATTAAGCCAACGCAACCCATCAAAACCAAATTGCTCCAACAGGTGGTTAGCTAACCCAAACTGCTCGTTAAAAATATACTTAAAAACGACAGACACAGCCACCCACGTCGTCACGAACGGCAGGAAATAAATCGTGCGAAACACATCCCGCCCCCGCATCTGATCCTTCAGCAAAAGAGCAAACCCAAGCGCCAGGACCATCGTAAGCGGAACGCTGTAGAGAACATAATTAATCGTGTTATACAGAACCTGGTGAAACTCCGGGTTCTCCAACGCACGTCGATAATTGTCGAATCCGACCCATGAAACATCAGTCAGCCGGGCCGCTCCAGCCCAGTCGGTCAGAGAAATAAACACCGACGTCACCACCGGCAACAACCAGAAAACTAAAAGAACCACTGCCGCCGGAGTCAGAAAAAGCCAAGCCTGCACATTCTCTCGCAACGGCGCATTCCGGATACGCGGAGCAAGGTAAACAGCCGCTCCCCAGATAATAAAGAAAAGTGCTACAAGACCAAAGGTCAGCATCGGGACAAAACCATGCGGTGCAAACTAGCGCAAAATTGACGCAATTACCGCCGCGATAATCATAACCAGCAGCAGCAAACCCAGAAACTCCAGCCGGCGGCGGTAGAAATGATAATTCAGCAAACCATTCAGCGTCGGGCTCAACGCATAATACTGAAAGCGGTTGTCCTTACATGCGGTCGCTGCTAGGGTCGAATCCAGTTCCAGCGCAATCTTCAGATGCCTGAACGCCACCCGCTTCCTGCGCAAAGCCGCACTGCACCGGGCCAGACGATAATGCAGCACAGGGCTCGTCGGAAAACGCGCCAGCCCTTCCGTGGCCACCGCACAAGCCTTGGAGTATGCACAGACGTGATTATAAAACTCCGAAAGAATCTCATAAAATTCCCGTGCGAACCCGTCGAAGCGGCGCCCGTGATCTTCCAGCAGTGTTATCCCCTCAGCCGTACGGCCCAGGTGATGAAGCGAATACGCTTCCGCCATCAGACACTTAAACTCAGGAGCGTCCGAATCAAACTGAGACCCCGCCCCAGCAAGCCGGGCCTGCTGAAAACTATCCAGCGCCGCTGTATAATTCTTAAGCGCATACCACGATTTGCCAAGAAGCCAATTCGTCTCCGGTGGAGGTGTATGACGCTGGCGAAACTCAAGGAGATTTGAAATGCACTGCGAATGGCGGTCTAGCATCTGAAGCACCACCGCCCGCAGAGTCTGGATGTCTGCGCTCGACGGATGCGCCTGCGCCGCCCGGTCAAGAATCGCCGCAGCCTTTATCTTCTCATTCCGCCGCAAAAGAAAACCGGCATACGCCCGATACGTGCTCGAACTTATGCTCTTCTGAGCCATCAGCGCATTATAACGCTGCCGGGCAACAGCAATTTGACCAGCCCGCTCATTCAAATCCGCACTCGCCAGCAGCGCCCGACGCAAGTTTGGCGAGTGATGGAGAAACTCATCCACACACCGGCACGCATCAGCCACCAGGCCACGCCGGCTCAGATTGTCCACTTTAAGCTGTAGAATCTGGAAATCCAGCTTATCTGTAGTTGCCAGTTGCTCCAGCGCAGAAAACTCTTCCTCGAAATCTTCCAGCTTTCTGCACAACCGCGCTTTCAACATCAGCGTCGGACGATCCCCCGGACGAAGCTGCAGCGCCCGGTTCGCACTTAAAAGGGCATGCTTTAATCGCCCTCGCTCCGCAAAGGCCTGCGCCAGCAAAAAATGAGTTTCCGGGTTCTGATCGTCCAGCATCCGGCTTCGACGCAGATCCAGAATCGCATCATTATACTGCCGCGCATGAAGCAGCGCCCGCCCCCGATACAAATAAATAAAAGGCGTTTCCAGCCCCGACATAATAGCCTCAGACGCCGTAGCAATCACCGCCTTGGGCTGATCCATTTCCGTCAGCGTATCCAACAACATGGCCCAGGTTTCATGGTCATGGCTGGCCAGCGCCAGGTATTCCCTGAAGCATTTCACTGCCTCAGGCCTGTTCGATTGCCGCAGAAAAACAATCGCCCGATGATGAATCGCTTCCAGGTTGTTCGGATCCAGCCGCAATAGCTGGTTATAAATCATCAGCGCCTCATGATCATTACCCGTCAAAAAAAGCACGCTGGCGTAATGCCGTAAAATCTCCTCATTGTCCGGATGTTCCTCGGCCAGATCATGCAAAATCTGCTTTGCTTCCGCAAAACACGCCTTCTCCGCCAGCACACAAGCCTTGTAAATCTTGTGCTCATAATTCTCCGGCTGAAGATGAAGTGCATACTCAAACTTTTCCAGAGCCGCATCATGCTGACCCGTCATCAGCATCGCATATCCACAATGGCTGTGGTAAGTTGCCTCAGTAGGGGAGAGGGAAATAGCGCTCTCAAACGATTGAATCGCCTCAGGCAACCGCCCCAGTTTAATCAGCGTCACACCCTGCTGGAAAAGCGCATCTGGGTTATACGGCTGAGTCGAAATTAATTTTTCAAAGCTATACAACGCTTCTTCAAAATGGTCCGATTCAAGCAGGTCCATCCCCTCGCTAAACAGCGACTCTGGCGAG
>CAYUGQ010000116.1:0-8068 GCA_964444305.1 uncultured Candidatus Sumerlaeota bacterium | reverse complement strand
AGGACTGCGGTGTAGCGGGCGCGCTTGGCGATCTCGATGGCGTCGAGGGTTTCGGTGAGGGTGCCGATCTGGTTGACTTTGACGAGGATTGAGTTGGCTGTGCCGGTGGAGATGCCGCGCTTCAGGACCTTGGTGTTGGTGACGAAGAGGTCGTCGCCTACGAGCTGGATTTTGTCGCCGAGGCGGTCTGTGAGCTTTTTCCAGGCTTCCCAGTCGTTTTCGTCGCAGCCGTCTTCGATGGAGATGATTGGGTATTTGGAGCAGAGGTTTTCGTAGTAGGTTATGAGTTCGTCTGCGGTGAGTTCTTCTTTGTTGCTTTTCTTCCAGACGTATTTGTTTTTGGCTTTGTCGTAGAATTCGGAGCTTGCGCAGTCGAGGGCGATGGCGATTTGTTCGCCGGGCTTGTAGCCGGATTTTTCGATGGCCTGGATGATGTAATCGAGGACTTCTTCGGCGGTGGCGAGGTTGGGTGCAAAGCCGCCTTCGTCGCCGACGGCGGTGTTGAGGTTTTTGTCTTTAAGGATGCTTTTGAGGGCATGAAAGACTTCGGTGCCGGCGCGGATGGATTCGCGGAATGTTTCGAAGCCGGCGGGGACGATCATGAACTCTTGAAAGTCTACGGTGTTGTCAGCATGGGCTCCGCCGTTTACGATGTTCATCATGGGTACGGGGAGGGTTTTGGCGTTTACTCCGCCGAGGTATTGGTAAAGGGGAAGGCCGATGGCGTCTGCTGCGGCGCGGGCTGTGGCGAGGGATACGCCGAGGATGGCGTTGGCGCCGAGCTGGCTTTTGGTTTCGGTGCCGTCGAGGTTGAGCATTTCTGCGTCGATGGCGGTCTGGTTTGTGGCGTCGAATCCGACGAGCTCAGGGGCAATTTTTTCGTTCACGTTTTCGACGGCTTTGAGGACGCCTTTACCGAGGTAGCGGGCGTTGTCTCCGTCGCGGAGTTCGAGTGCTTCATGTTCGCCGGTGCTGGCACCGGAGGGGACGGCGGCGCGGCCAAAGGCGCCATTGTTCAGGAGAACGTCTACTTCGATGGTGGGGTTGCCGCGGGAGTCGAGAATTTCGCGGCCGAGGATGCTGATAATTTCTGTCATTGTAAGCCCTTTCAGAGTTTCCAATGATCGCCCTACCACGGACGGGGCGGAATTATGTATTTGGGTGGGAGTGGTTAGGGTGGGTTTGGTGGGATTTTAGGGGGAAGGCGTTTTAGGGTTGAATTTGATGGTGAGGTTTGGTTTTGTTCGTGGTCTATCACAGCCGCTGCGGGCCAGGCAGTCTTAAGAGGGCCTGGCCTGTAGAAGCTGTGGACTCAAACCGACAGGAAGGAAGAGGTTTGTGGCACAGGTAAATTCAGTTTCCAGGCGTTCGTTTTTGGCGGGCGCAATGGGGAAGTCGTCGGTATCGTTGCGTGATCCGGCTCCGACGCCGAGCCTGGCGGCTCATGTGGCGAATCGGCTTATGTATGGGCCGAAGCCGGGCGATGTGGCGGCGATTGAGGCGAAGGGGGTGGATGCGTGGATTCAGGAGCAGTTGAGTCCGGATTCGTCGGAGTCGCCGGAGTTTTTGCGCGCGGCGGGGGAATTGCCGCTGGAGACGTTGTTTGAGTCGACGACGCAGTTGTGGGATCGGCGGGAGTATTCGGATTCGATTCGGCCTGCGAACCAGGTTAGGCATTTGACGCTGACGCGGATGTTGCATTCGAAGTGGCAGCTTCAAGAGCTGGTTGTGGAGTTTTGGCGGGATCATTTTAATGTGTATGCTTATGATGATCCGGTGCGTCGGCTTTATCCGGAGTTTGACCGGATTTTGCGGGAGCATGCTTTTGGAAACTTCCGGCAGTTTGTGGAGGCTACGTCGAAGCATCCGGCGATGTTGTATTTTCTGGATAATTACCTGAGCACGAATGCCGGGCCGAACGAGAATTTTGCGCGGGAGTTGTGTGAGCTGCATACCTTGGGGGCGATTAATTATAATACGCCGGGGGGGTATGTGGATGAGGATGTTTATGAGGCCAGCCGGTGTTTTACGGGGTGGACTTATGAGCGGGATAATAACTCGCCGGAACGGGGGAAGTTTAAGTATGTGCGGGGTAACCATGACCGGTTCCAGAAGGTGGTGCTGGGGACGGCGATTGCGCGGGATCAGGGGGACATGGAGGATGGATTGCAGGTTTTGGACCTGCTTTGTTTCCATCGGGGGACGGCGCGACATATTGCGCTGAAGCTTTGCCGGCGGTTTGTTTCGGCTGATCCGCCGGAATCTCTGGTGGCGAGTACGGCGGAAGTTTTTTATAATAATCGTAATCATGGAAGTCAGATTCGGCGGACGCTGGCTCATCTTTTTGCGTCGGCGGAGTTTCGGGATCCGGCGAATCGGATGGGTTTGTTTAAGCGTCCTTTTGACTGGATTGCTTCGGCTATGCGGGCGCTGGATATCCCTTATATTTATCGTGAGGGTGAGAACAGTTTTGATATGACGGGGCAGATGACGCCGCTGGGGTATCAGTTGTTTGGCTGGCGTTCGCCGGATGGTCCGTCTTATGATTTATATGACTGGTGTAGCGCGAACAGTATGTTGCGGCGGTGTAATTTTGTGTTTCGGATTGATGCGGGCTGGTGGAGCAATGCCGGGTTAAGCTATCCTTCACTTTCGATTATGCCGGGAAGCCTGTCTACGCCGCGGCAGATTTGTGACTGGTGGCAGGCGCGGGTTTTTCAGCGGGAATTGTCGGCGGTGACGTTTAACAGTCTGCTGACGTTTGTGGCCCGTGGTCGGAATCCGGATATTGCTTTGCCGCCGGATCAGATCGAGAGCATTGTGCCGCGGCTTGCCTCCCTTTGTACTACTTCACCCGAGTTTATGTGGCGCTGATTAGCGGCCGCTAAAGTTTGAAAGGTTCGTCAGATGAAGGTTCATCGTCGAGAGTTTTTGCAGGGTTGCTGTGCGGGTATTATGGCTTTGGCTGGTTCCCGTCTTACTAATGTGACTTTTGCCCAGAGTCCTGGCAGCCAGGGTGATATCCTGGTGACTGTTTTTCTGCGGGGGGGATTGGACGCGCTTAGTTTGTTGTCCCCTTGGTCGGATGGGGAGTATCACGCGGCGCGGCCGGTGTTGGGTTTGGAGGGGAGCCATGTGCATGACCTGGATGGTTATTTCGGGATCAACCGGGCTGCGGGGGGGCTTTTGGAGCTTTATAATGCGGGGCACCTGGCGTTGATTCCTGCGTGTGGTTTTCCGGATGCTAACCGAAGCCATTTTGAGGCGCAGGATATGGTGGATCGAGGCCTGACGGGGAATGCGGCGCGGTCTGGAGATGGATGGCTTGCGCGGCATTTGGCTCCTTCACAGCCGATGGACAGTGTGTTTCGGGCGGTTACGCTGGGGTCGCAGCCTTCGGTGTCGATGGAGGGTTTCAGTCATAGCCTGGCGATGAACGGTGCCGGGGATTTTTCGATAACGACGGCGTGGGGACATGGGGACCGGGTGAGGGAGGCGCTGAGGTCTATGTATGCGGGGGATCCGGTGATTGGTCCGACGGCGATTCGAACGCTGGATGCGCTGGATGTGGTGGCGGCGAGTCCGTCTAATGATTACGTGCCGCGGCATGGGGCGGTTTATGCGAATACGGATTTCTCGCGGCGGATGCGAAGTATTGCTCAGCTTATCCGGATGGATGTGGGAATGGAGGCTTGTACGGTGGACCTGGGGGGATGGGATACTCATGAAAATCAGGCGGGTGGGAGCGATCCGGCGGCGGGGTATTTTGCGAATCTGTCTCAGCAACTTGCGGATGGTATGCGGGCTTTTTGGACGGATTTGCGGGATTACCATGGCCGGATTACGGTGCTGGTGATGAGTGAATTTGGGCGGCGGGTGCGGGAGAATAACAGTCGCGGGACGGATCATGGGCATGGTGGTTTGATGATGGTGTTGAGTGCCAACGTGCGTGAGAAGCGGGTGTTTGGTGAGTGGCCGGGTCTGGCGCAGGGGCAGTTGTTTGAATCGGTGGATGTTGAAACGACTACGGATTTCCGCTCTGTTTTAAGTGAGGTTTTACGAATGCGGCGGGGGGTGTCGCTTGCGGAACTGGATGAGCTGTTTCCTAACTTCAGCTATTCGAAAGGCCTTGGGGTTTTTGTGCCGGCGGGGCAATCGACGGCGGCGAAGGATTGGGCGGAATACTTATAGAACTGGTTTTTTTGTTGGACTGATGGGCGATAAGAAAACATTGACCTTGCATGGCTGAGGATGTGTGATTTGCGCAGGCTTCTGTTAAGGATAGACAATCAGGATGGATGCACCAAGAACTGCTCGCCACACATTGATTGGGACGCTGTTGCTGGTCGCCATAGTGTTTGGTCTTTATTTTCCCGCATTGGATTACGATTTTGTGTGGGACGACCAGATTTATGTTGTTCGGAATGAGGCGGTTCAGGATTGGTCTCGGGCGAAGGATGCGTTTACGTCGCCGGGAACGACCTGGACGGCGAATGCGGATTATAACCAGGTGGCCTGGCGGCCGCTGCGTAACATCAGCTACCTGATTGATCACAGCTTGTTTGGTGTTCAGTCGGCGGTGGGGTGGCACCTTCATAATATTGTCCTTCATGGGCTTGGGACGGTGTTGCTGTTTTTCCTGATGTTAAGGTTGTGGCGTTTGTTTGTGTCGCCTGTTGAGTATGACGGCGCGGCGCCGGGGGCTATTGTGGTGACGTGTTTTGTGGGGGCGCTGGTGTGGGCGGTGCATCCGGTGCAGACGGAGGTTGTGGCCTGGGTGAAGTCGCGGGATGATTTGCTGGCGACCCCGCTGGTGTTTCTGACGTTTTTGCTGGCCTTGCCGCGGAGCAGGATGGCGCGACATGCGGGGTTGGGAGTGCTTGGGCTGGCGGTGGTGGTGTATGTGGCGGCTATTCTTTCGAAGGAAAATGCTGTTGTGGTGGGGGCGTTGCTGCCGCTTATTCTGACTGGCAGGGCGCTTTGCTGGTTTGGGGTTGATCACGAGGGGTATTGCGGGCGGACGGATGGGGAATATTTGAACCGGGCGGAGGAACGAAGGATTGAACGGCGACAGCGGTTCAGGGCGGCGGTGTATGTTTCGATTGTTTTTGTCATGGTGACGGTTGGGCTGCTGGCGGTGCGGGATGTGATGCTGGGGCGGACGTCTCAAGCGGGGTATCCGGGGAATTTCAGTGAGACGGTTTTGACTATGGCTGCGGCTTTTATGAAGTATGTGCAGCTTGTGGTGTGGCCGTGGCCTCCGACGGTGCAGATGGTGGATTATGATGCTTTTCCGATAATCAGCCAGTGGGGGAGTCCGGTGTCGCTGGCGGGGTTTTTCATTCTGGTGACGATAATTATTATTGCGGATTCGACGCGGTATCGGGCTCCGCTGGTTTCGCTTGGGGTTTTAATTTTCCTGGTGGGGATGATTCCGTTTTCGAACATTGTGCCGATGATGCAGATCATGGCGGAGCGGTTTCTTTATCTGCCGCTGGCGGGGCTGGCGATTATGCTGACGGGTGTGTTAATGGCGATGCAGCCGCTGGTGATTCGGAGGTTGCCGGCGTGGATTGTGGTGGTGGCTGTGGCGGGGCTGGTCTGGCAGACGCGAGTGCGGCTGCCGGTGTGGTCGTCGGAGATCTCGTTGTTTGAGTCGGCGCGGGCGGCTAATCCTGCTTCGTGGCGTCCGGCGGATTTGTATGCGAAGGCGTTGCTGAAGGATGGTGAGACTACGGCGGGTTTGACGGTGGCTCGAGAGAATTTGGGGCAGTGGCCGGGGGATCCGGATATTGTTAGAACGGGGGCCCTGGCGCATCTTTTGGCGGGGGATGTGCCGATGGGGGTGCGCTTGACGGAGGTGGCTGTGAGGATGCAGCCGGAGGATACTCGTGCGTCGCGGACTTTGCAAATGTGGCGGATGATGCAGGATCGGGCGAATGGTGTGACACAGTCTGAGGGGACAAGCCCTTAGGTTTAAGGCAATTCGATACGGATTTCGGGGTGTGTCGAGGGGTTTGTTGCATCTTGCCACAGTTTGATGATCAGCGGTTGTGGGGGAGTGCATCTTTGGTTTGCAGATCATTGATATTATTGATCTTGCAGGGGATGGTTGTTGGCATGTGGCAAGGCATGAACTCTGCATATATTAAGGGAGCCTCGCCGGAGAAGCGGTGAGGATAAAAGCTATAGGAGGAAAGAAGATGGCTTTTGGAGCTTTAACCAGACGTGGAAATCCATGGAATGATTTCATGGAATTACAGAATGAAATGAACCGGTTGTTTGAGTCGACTTTTGGGACTGGCACGGAGCGGTCCGGGCTGATTGACTCGGATTTCCTGCCGGCTTTAGATGTGCTTCGGAATGAGGAGCATATTTTGATCCGGGCGGACTTGCCCGGCGTGAGCAAGCAGGATATTGAGTTGTCGGTGCTGAATGGCCGGTTGTTTATCCGGGGCGAAAAGTCCCATGAAAATGAGGACCGGGAGCAGAATACTCATCGCCGGGAGAGGTTCTATGGCCGCTTTGAGCGGGTAGTGGATCTTCCGGCACCGGTGATTTCGGATCAGATCAAGGCTAAGTTTGCTAATGGGGTGCTGGAGATTACGGCACCGATTAGTGATGAGGCCCGGCCACGGCGGATTGCCGTGGATGTGAAATAAGGAATTTGACGTAAAGGAGGAACTGATTATGTCTAATGAATTAAGAAATGGTAATGGCCACGAGTTGGATACTGTGGCGAATCAGGACTTGGCTGTTTCTCATGCGGAGCCTGTAAATGAGGTTTCTGCGGAGGCTCAGCGGAATGAGCGGACGGTTTCGCCGCGGGCATCGGTTTATGACTCGGGCGAGGAAGTCGTGCTCGAACTGGAGATGCCCGGGGTGGACCGTGAGAAGCTGGACATCCGGGTGGATAATGATGAACTGACGATTTATGGTGTGCGGCAGGTTCATGGCTATGACGGTTATGAAGTGCTGCACCAGGAGCGGCTGCCGCTGAATTACCGTCGGACGTTTATCCTGAGTGACCGGGTGGATTCGGCTAAGATTTCGGCTGGATACGAACATGGTGTATTGAGGCTTACCTTGCCCAAGGTGGCGAAGGCGAAGCCTAGGAAAATTACTATCGAGTAAGGCCGGGATGGCTGATACATGTGAAAAGGCTCGCCTTTGAGGCGAGCCTTTTTTGCTGGTAAGAAGGGTAGGTTAGAGAAGTTAAACGCTATTTGCGGGCGTTTTGGAGGGCTTCGGTTATGACGCCCCGGACTTTTTCCATGGGGATGCGTTCTTGCTGCATTGTGTCGCGGTTGCGAAGGGTTACCTGGCCGTCATTAAGAGAGTCCATGTCTACGGTCACGCAGAAGGGGGTCCCGATTTCGTCTTGTCGGCGGTAGAGTTTGCCGATGGCGGCGGTGTCGTCATAGACGGTGTAGAAGTGGGGTTTCAGATCTCGGGCGAGTTTGCGGGCTTTTTCGACGAGTTCTGGTTTGTTTTTTAGGAGGGGGAAAACGGCACACTTGATGGGGGCGAGGTCATAATGGAGGGAGAGGAATTTGCGGGCTTCTTTTCCGTCTACGGCTTCTTCGCGGTAGGCGTCGCAGAGGAAGGCCAGCAGGGAGCGGTTTGCGCCGGCGGAGGGCTCGATGACGTAGGGGAGGTAATGTTCGTTGCGGGCCTGGTCAAAGTAGCGAAGATCTTTGCCGCTGTGTTCCATGTGCTGACGGAGGTCGTAGTCTGTGCGATTGGCGATGCCTTCCAGTTCGCTCCAGCCGATGGGGAATTCGTATTCGACGTCGACGCAACCGCGGGCGTAGTGGGCGAGTTCGTCGGCGGCGTGATCGCGGAGGCGGAGCTTTTCAGGGCGGATGCCGTAGCGCTTGTACCAGTTGAAGCGTTCTTCTTTCCAGTGCTCCCACCAGTCCATGTCGGTTTTTTCGCCGGGTGCGCATTTGTCGGCGGGTTTACAGAAGAATTCGACTTCCATCTGTTCGAATTCACGGGTGCGGAAGACGAAGTTGCCGGGGGTGATTTCGTTGCGGAAGCTTTTGCCAAGCTGGGCTATGCCGAA